>CAYGXH010000355.1:0-3741 GCA_964353675.1 uncultured Chlorobiaceae bacterium | reverse complement strand
GCTCTCGGTGGGCGCCGGATCATAGGGACTTTTCCCGAAGTAAATCTGCGATGCGGATGCAATACCGTAGGCGCTCCTGCCGAAATATGAAACGCTCAGGTACATTTCGAGAATTTCCGTTTTTGTGTAGTTCCGTTCAATTTGAATAGCAGTGATGAACTCTCTGATTTTACGGGTAATTTTCCTGAAGATGGATTCCTTCGTACCTTTGAGGTCGTAGAGATTGCGGGCTAACTGCTGAGTGATCGTACTCGCGCCCCCTTCTGTAAAACCTGTGAATAGGTTCTTTACCATTGCCCGCATGAATCTCGGCAAATCGACGCCCCAGTGCTTGTAAAAATTTTTATCCTCCGTTGCAATAAGCGCGTTGATAAGATGGGGGGGAAGCTGAGAAAGAGAAATGGAGGTTCTGTTCTTGATATAAAAGTAATCGAGGATCTCGCCGTCTATGGAATAGACTTTGGTGGATAATTCTTGTTTAGGATTTTCGAGCTGCTCCAGCGATGGAAGCCCTGAGATAAGATAAACAAGATAAACTGCGAATAGAATCGTGAGAATGGATATGCCTGCAAGCAGCTTTCCTTTTTTCGATTTAATGAAAGAACCAGCGGTCATCGGCTACTCCCATTTATTGAGCTTCAGCGCACCATCCTCGAGGACGGCATAGGTCATGTGCTCAATCCAGTCGCCGAGGTTCACGTAGACACCGTCATTTATGGCTGTGACCACCGGGAGGTGTCTGTGTCCCATGATTATGTAGTCGTAGCCTTCTCCGATTTTTTCCCGGGCAAATCTTAGCATACCGTCTTCCTCTCCGAAGTGCTTCTTGGCGGAGTAATGCCGGCTCGTATGTGATGATGAGCGGGCAAGCCTCAAACCGATATCAGGGTGAATCCACGAGAAGAACCAAATGGCCGTCCGGTTACGGAGAATTTTTTTGAGGATTCGGTATCCCGAGTCGTTCAACGCGAGTCCGTCACCGTGGTGAAGATATATTTTTTTCCCGTTCAGAATTAAGTCGAATGGTTGGTGATGTACTGTTATACCAATTTCAGCACTCAGGTAATCTCTGAGCCAGCAATCGTGATTTCCGGCAAGGAAATGAATGACGATGCCTCTGCGACGGAGATCCTCGAGTGCAGTGAGGGTGCGGTGGAATCCTTTCGGTATGACAGTGCGATATTCGATCCAGGCGTCAAACAGATCCCCGAGAATGAACAGCTGATGGGCGCTATTTTTTATGCTGTCCCAGAAGGCGAGGAGCCGGTCCTCTTTTGCCCGTTCTGTTGCACGATCGTGCAGACCGAGATGAGCATCCGACATGAAGTAGACGCGTGACATTGGGGAGGATTACTTGACCGTTATTTTTAAAGTAAAAGATTGCTTGAATTTACTGCACCATCCATCCTCGCCTGAGCAGAAAAAGTACGTTAGTGTGCCTTTAAGCTCGTGGATGCCTTTCTTTACATCCTTCCTGAGCGTAATTGGAAGTCTTACCGGCTCGGATGTGTTAACGTAATCCGGTTTTTTGGCTTTCGGTAACTGAATTTTTCCGACGGAAGCTACAATTTTATTGCTGTCAAGCTTAACGCTCGGCGGAGGCTCAATGTTTATATAGTATTTATCTTCCGGTTTGAATTTAATCAAAACTTCTCCGGAATCGCCACCCGCCATGGTCTGCTGTTTTATTGTAATGCTGACGCTGACGTGCTCGTTCTCGGCGGAAGATTTACCCGGACCGTTCTGGTTATACGAAGTGAGGAATAATGCGGTAATTATGACAAATAGGATTTTCATATGTTTAATGGTATCAATGTCCTGGATATTCTTATGTAATTAAAGAAAAAATTATTTAATCTAAAAATTTCACTACCTATGCAGATATGACTCTCTCCGGTTCCTCTACTCTCTGGAGGATTGCAAAACCCAGAAGGAAAAAAATTCCAACCACGGCGATAGCGGTGCGTTCGGTGGTAAAATCGGCGACAAAACCGTAAACGAGCGGGCCGATGGTAGCGGACGCCTTGCCGCAGAGACCGTTGTAGAAACCGAAAAATTCGGCTCCGCGCTCTTTCGGTGCAAGAAGTGCCATAAGACTGCGGCTCGCGGATTGCGACGAACCCATCGCAATTCCTGCCGCTAATCCGATGGCGTAAAACCACGGTATGGTTTGGACAAAGTATGCACCTGCAATTATCCCCATCCAGAGTATCAAGGTTATGGAGATAGTAGATTTCGGTCCGATTTTGTCCGTGAGAATGCCGAAAAATAACGATCCAAAAATTGCACTCGTTTGTATAACGGTAAAGAAAATTATTATGTCGCTGTCAGATAGATGGAGTGTGTCTGCCGCGAAGAGGGACGCAAACACTATCACCGTGCTGATGCCGTTATTGTACGTGAAGAATGCAGCGAGGAACCGTCCGAGATGGGCAAATTGCTTATCGGTAAAGAGTGCAACGAAAGTTTGTTTTGCCTGCCGTAATCCGTTGGAGAATGGGGATGATAATTTACGCGGGAGCCCCCGGGGTTCCATGACTGTCAGAAAGAGCGGCAGTGAAAAGACTAAGAAAAAAAGAGCGGCAACCACGAAGGATATCCGGACGTGTAACAGATATCCGGGGTCAATAGAAGGGGGCAGGAGAAGATAAATAATCACAAGGACTGTGAGAGCTCCCAGATAACCCATTGCGAATCCGTATCCTGAGACCCGTCCGTAAGATGTTCTGGAAGTGATCGTCGGGAGGAACGCATCGTAAAAGACGATGCCTCCTTCAAAACCGATATTGGCAATGATGAAGAGAATCATGCCAAGGAGTATCATTCCTTCCTGGACGAAGTAGAGTAACGATGTACAGATGATCGAGGCAACCGTAAAGAAGATTAGGTATAATTTACGACGATGTGTGCTGTCGGCAACCGCCCCGAGCGGCGGCGAGAGGATTGCAGTCAGAAACATTGAAATGCTCACGGCGAGTCCCCACAGCCACCGTTGTCCTCCTGCAACTTGATTCGTGAAGTAGCGGGAGTAGATGACGGTGACGACAACGACCGAGAACGCCGTATTGGCGAAGTCGAAGAGTGTCCAGTTGAAAATTCTGAGTTGTGTGTGAGGTGATTTCAGTAACCTCATGGCGCTTATCGCGGGGATTTTTTTGGGCTGCGGTCCGGCGCATCTGCTGAGATGTTTCGGTCGATGAGGCCTCTTCCGGTTTTTAGCAGCTTATTTGATGCTTTCAGATCTTCAAGGATCGCATCGAGGACGCCGTTGATGAATTTACCGCTCTGTTCGGTGCTGAAAATTTTTGCAACTTCAATTGACTCGTTGATCGTTACTTTTGGCGGTATATCCGGGAAAAAGAGAAACTCGGTAATTCCCATGCGCAGGAGTATTTTGTCAATATATGCTATCCTGTCGAATTCCCAGTGAGCTACCTTCTTTTTTATTATTTCTTCTATTTCCTTCTCATGAAGAACCGCTTCGGTGATAAGTTTTTTAGCGAATTCAAAATCGTCATGATGGTGTTTTAATTCGCTAAAGACATTCTGAATAACATCGGTGATGGGTTCTTTGGAAAGTTCGTACGCGTACAGTGCCTGCAATACTTTTTCGCGAGCCAATCTTCTTTTGTAGGTCTGCATAATTGTACAAATGTATCGAAAATATCGGCGGAATACAAGGCGGGTAAAAAGTAACGTATTTAACATTAATCACAACAATTGAAATAATTTAGTGATTAA
>CAYGXH010000354.1:0-3798 GCA_964353675.1 uncultured Chlorobiaceae bacterium | reverse complement strand
CACGAGGGGCATCTCTGGGGTTTCTACCTCACTGAACGGATTTACGACAACTATAGTACATTTATGAAAATTGTTGCATGCATTAACCATGTGCCGGATACCGAAGCAAAAATAAAAATCGGTACGGACGGGAAAACCATAGATAGAACAGGAGTAAACTTCATACTCAATCCATACGATGAGTTCGCAGTGGAAGCAGCACTCCAACTGAAAGAAAAGTCGGGGGGTGAAACCATTGCTCTTACTCTAGGCGGCGATGGGCATAAGGAGGCTCTCCGCAAGGCGCTCGCGATGGGAATCGATAAGGCAATTCTTTTGAAGGATAATTCGCCGCGGGATTCTTTTTCAATCGCAAAAGCCCTTGCCGACGAATTGAAAAAACTTTCACCCGACTGTATCTTCTTTGGTAAACAGTCAATAGATTGCTACGGCGAGCAAATGCCGGGTCTCGTGGGCGAGCTCCTCGGAATCCCGTCCGTTTCTGCGGTCGTTGCGCTTAACTTCGAGGAGAAAAAGATTACCTGCGAACGTGAAATTGAAGGGGGGCGCGAGATTGTGGAAACGAGCTGGCCCGTCGTCATCTCTGCCCAAAAGGGATTAAACGAACCGAGATATCCCTCTCTGAAAGGGATCATGGCATCGAAAACAAAACCGATCGAAGAACACCAACCGGTAAATTATCCGTCGGTGGTCGAAGTCATTGGCCTGCAAAAACCACTTTTGAAGCAGGCAGGAAAAATAGTAGGTACCGACGCCGGTGCGGTGCCGGAGCTGGTTCGCCTCCTAAGGGAAGAAGCAAAAATACTCTAACATAGTTTTCATGATCAAATTAGGAAATTGACAGAATCATCCCTATGAAAATTATCGCATTTGCAGAACAGCGCGAAGGTAAGTTGAAAAAATCTGCTTTCGAAGTTGTGACGGCAGGAAACAACATCGCTCATCAATTGGGCGCTGAACTGGTTTCTGTTATTGTCGGTCACAATCTTGACAGCAGTGCGCCGGCGCTTGGCGAGTACGGTGCCCGACGTATTTTGCTTGCAGACCACAAGCGGTTACAGCAGTATTCTACAACAGCGTACGCAAAAGTCATAACGGACATTGTTCGGAAAGAACAGGCAACCGTCCTGCTTCTGCCGGCGAGTCAGATGGGTAAAGACCTTGCGCCCCGCATAGCCGCTAAACTTTCCGCGGGCGTGGCAGCCGATTGTATTGCACTGCGGGTCGATGGAGGGAAAATCATCGCAACGCGGCCGGTTTACGCGGGTAAAGCTCTGGCAGATGTGAAAGTGACTTCACCTATTCAGGTGATTACGCTTCGGCCGAACGTCTTTACTGCAATTCCGGCAAAAGGTACGACGGCGACGATGGAAAAAGTTACATGCGATGTTGCCGATGCCGACTTTACTACACGGGTGACAGGCATTAAAGTTGTTGAAGGACGTCCTGATGTTACGGAAGCCAGTATCGTCGTTTCAGGCGGACGCGGAATGAAAGGACCCGAAAACTTCAGCCTCATTGAAAAACTTGCCGATACTCTCGGTGCGGCTGTCGGTGCATCACGCGCAGTCGTCGATGCAGGATGGCGTCCTCACGATGAACAGGTCGGACAAACCGGAAAAACGGTAGCACCCACACTCTACATAGCATGCGGTATTTCAGGTGCAATTCAACACCTTGCCGGAATGTCTTCATCAAAGTACATCGTTGCCATCAACAAAGATAAAGATGCACCAATCTTCCAGGTTGCCAACTACGGCATTGTTGGCGATGTATTTGAGATACTCCCCGCACTCACAGAGGAACTGCGCAAGGCAGTAGGATCATGAAGGAATCATCCAACGTGGAAAAAGTACAGGTTGACATACTAGGATTATCGACAAGCCCGGCAAGCGGCGGCGCCTATGCCCTTATTCTGAAAGAAGTAAATGGCAACAGACGTCTGCCTATAATCATTGGCGCCTTTGAAGCGCAGTCGATCGCTCTGGAGATAGAGGGAATCAAACCGCCGCGCCCCCTGACGCACGATCTCATAAAAAACATACTCGAATCGCTCGGGGCCGAACTCAATGAGATAACAATCAGCGAATTGCGCGACGGTACATTCTTTGCGACATTGAGCTTCGACGGACAGGATGTTGATGCAAGACCGAGCGATGCCATTGCGCTTGCAGTCCGATTCGGAGTTCCGATATATGTCGCAGAAAAAGTGATGAAAGAAGCCGCCTTCATGCCGGAGAATGAAGATGTGGACTCGCCGCAACCTACCGCCGAAAGCCATCTCACGAGGTTAGAAGCTCTGAAAGCACAGCTGAATGAAGCGGTTGAGCGTGAAGATTATGAGCGGGCGGCACAGCTACGGGATGAGATAAAAAAACTGGAACAACTGCAGTAATAACAATCCCCGATTACTGCCCGGACACAGGGCAGGATTACCCTACCGTTTCTTAGTAAGTTTCAGCATTTCGCGTATTGCCTGCTCAAAACCGACATAGAGAGCACGCACAATAATCGCGTGACCGATACTTACTTCCTCGATATCGTTGATACGGACAATAGGTTTAATATTGTCGTAGTCGAGTCCGTGACCGGCATTTACACGCAATCCGAGTTCACGTCCGAGTGAAGCCATTTCTCTGATGACTCTGAGATGTTTTTTTATTGAAGCAGTTGATCGCGCCTCTGCATAATCGCCGGTGTGAAGCTCGATAAAGTCGGCTTCTATGTCCCTTGCAGTTTTTATCTGTACGGTGTCGGGGTCAACGAATAAACTCACGGGAATATGGTTTTCGTGAAACTGTTTGACGACCCTTTTCAGTGTTTTTCGCAGTCTGTATACGTCAAGCCCCCCTTCTGTCGTGAGTTCCTCGCGTTTTTCAGGTACGAGTGTAACAAGATCGGGTTTTACGCTTAATGCAACAGAGATGATTTCCGGCGTTGCAGCCATCTCTAGGTCGAGCTTGGTCGTAATGATTTTCCGCAATGTCCTGACATCTTCATCACGGATGTGACGCCGGTCTTCCCGGAGGTGACATACAATCCCGTCAACACCGGCGCGCTCGGCAATGCGCGCGCTCTCTACAGGATCAGGGACACTGCCGCCTCTCGCATTTCGCACTGTTGCAATGTGGTCAATATTGACGGCAAGTCTCATCGTTATTCTCTCTTCCCCGCTACAGTTTCTTCCTGATAATGAACTGGAATTGTTCCGGTTTCTTATTGACAATCTTCACATCGGGGGGCGAGGTAAGGATCGGCGTAACAAGCGCCACCGAATCCTGAGGAAGCAACTCATAATTCATGGTAAGCAGAAAATCATCCTCCTGGAGTTTCGCAAGTTGCTCAATCCCCCCGCGTACAATGATATCCATTTTCGGAGGAATAAAAACAACCTCCCGGTTCAGAGGGACACCCGTTACGCGGACCGGAATGCCTGTGAATGTTTTCTCGGCAAAAGGCTGTACATCTATCAGCAGACGAGCTGACCTCTCGGTCAGTTCGATTGAATAATATTCAGATTCTTCAAGCGGGAGCGTGTAATCAATCGGCGATCTGATGTCGTCAAATTTTTTATAGGCTGTGGGCCACGAGTTTATTGTACTGAGCGCTGTCTTAGAACCGCTGATGGTCATGCTGTCCGGGGAAAGTCGAATCGGCCCCACCTGCCCGTACCCCTCACGGTAGCTGAGAATAATCCGAGGGGCAACACTGACTTTTTTCTCGTGAAACTCATCCAGAGCAAGCGTGATAGTGTCAGGTGTGACATCAATGGATTGTAGAGCTGTCGGAAGCGTCACA
>CAYGXH010000353.1:0-3816 GCA_964353675.1 uncultured Chlorobiaceae bacterium | reverse complement strand
GGGAAGGAGAACGAACTAAAAAACGACGCGAAAATTAATTTCAAGATACTAAAAGAACTTGTGCGGAGAGAGAATCCCGGGCGGCTCAGGTTATCATTATACCGGTCCGGACGGATGTTGTCATCCTTTGCGAAAAGCGATTTTATACTTGACGCAATATTCGGGACAGGTTTTTCCGGGAAGGTGAAGGATCCGTATTCATCTGTTGTAGATTGGATGAACCGACAGTCCTCACGGGTCGTAAGTATAGACGTTCCGTCGGGAGTGGACGCCGACACGGGAGATGTTGTAAATATCGCTGTTGCAGCCGGACTCACGATCACGATGGCAAACAGAAAGATTGGTCTTCTGTGCGGGAAGGGCGCCGGGTGTGCGGGTACCGTCAAAGTTGCCGATATATCTATCCCGAAAGAATTGAAAACCGTAAAATCCGCGAAAGCATTCCTGACCGATGCAGATGACGTCCGGACTGTTTTACCCCGACGCCCAAAAAATGCGCATAAGCATAGTGTGGGAAAAGTTTTCATACTCGCAGGTTCAACCGGCTTCACCGGCGCTGCAGCTCTGACTTCTCAAAGCGCTCTGCGCGCAGGGGCGGGGGCAGTGGTTCTCGGTACTCCCTTATCCGTCTATCCTATACTCGCAAAGAAACTAACGGAGGTAATGGTTCAACCGTTACCCGACACCGAAGAGGGATCGTTGAGTATGGCGGCTTATGAAGCAATCAATAAGCATATTTCATGGGCGGATTTGTTGATATGTGGACCAGGTATATCACGGAACAGCGAAACATGTCAGCTGATCTGGCATATAATTTCAGAATGCGATAAACCCATACTTATCGATGCCGACGGCCTCAATCATCTTTCGGAAAAAATTTCACTGCTAAAAAATCATCGAAGCCCCGATATAATTCTCACACCACATACGGGTGAACTAGCCCGACTTACCGGCATGTCTGCAGATTCGATTGAGAGAAATAGGATTACAATAGCCAGACGAGTGGCGCAACAATACCATGTGACTTTGGTTCTCAAGGGAGCGCCGACCGTGGTTGCAGACGAGAGCGGTATTGTGTTTATTAATCCCACAGGGAATCCGGGCATGGCGTCTGCGGGTATGGGCGATGTGCTTGCCGGTCTCATTGGTGGATTATGGGCACAAGGTATGAATAAAACGGAAGCCGCGTATGCGGGCGTATTTCTCCATGGGTACGCAGGGGACTTAGCACGACTGAAATTTGGTGAAAAAAGTCTTTTAGCAAAAGATGTACAAGATCTCATTCCTCGTTCATTTCTTGAAATCGAAAGACCTAAAGCATTGTGAACAAGAAATTTAATCACATTTTACGTTATCAGTTTCCAGCAATACTATGGGCAGTTTTCATTTTCATTGCCTCATCGATACCTGCAAAATATTTACCATCTCAAACTTTCTTTGCGTTTGATAAAATCGTTCATATCACACTTTTTTTCATATTCGGACTTCTTGTGTACCGGGCTCTGGAACCGGTTAATGATTCGGGTAATCTAAACTTAGCCAGAATTTTTTTTTCCATTGCAATCGTGATATTTTACGGTATTATGGATGAGATTCACCAGGGATCGGTACCCGGCCGAACGTTAGATACATACGACGCACTCGCCGATACGGTTGGAGGGCTCCTCGCGGGAGTTTTGATATATTACAAACGCCGCAAAATTATTAAAGCATAGCAATTTATTTCAATTTTGGAATTTTATAATAAATTCGCTACTTTTCTTTTGTGAAATTTGAGTTACTTCACATCGACGGAAATGCACGAACGGGATCTATTTCTACTGACCATGGGATAGTGAGAACACCTGCCTTTATGCCCGTTGGAACTCAGGGGGCGGTAAAGGCCATCGATCAAAAAATACTCGAAGAAATAGGTGTTGAAATCATATTAAGTAATTGTTATCACCTTTACTTACGTCCCGGAACTCAAATTTTACTGAAGGCAGGCGGATTACATAAATTCATGAATTGGAACAGACCGTTGCTGACCGATAGCGGCGGTTATCAGATTTATAGTCTGCCCGAATTCCGTAAAGTCTCCGATGATGGTGTTCAATTCCGGTCGCATATTGATGGTTCCCTCCATAATTTTCGACCGGAAGATATAGTTGATATCCAGCGTATTATCGGATCGGATATCATGATGGTCCTGGATGAATGCACCGGATATCCGTGTGATAAAGCTGAATCGGAAAAATCCAGTAATCTGTCGATGAGGTGGGCAGAACGATGCTGGGAACGCTTCCAGACCACATCGCCATTATTTGATCACGGGCAGAGTGTGTTCGGAATCGTGCAGGGGGGTGTATACGAAGATCTCCGTGAAGTATCGGCCTCTTTTTTATCAAGGATCGATTTTCACGGGTATGCGATCGGCGGATTAGCCGTTGGAGAACCTGTTGAAAAGATGTATACCATCGTTGACGTATGTACGAGGATGCTTCCTTCGTTAAAACCCCGGTATCTGATGGGGGTTGGGAAACCAGAAAATTTACTCGAAGCTATAGGCAGGGGCGTGGATATTTTCGACTGCGTTCTGCCTACACGGAACGGCAGGAATGCTTGTTTCTTCACGAAAAACGGAGAACTTACGATCACGAATTCCAGATTTAAAGAAGATTTTACACCAATAGATGAGCATTGCGAATGTTACACATGCCGGAATTATTCACGTTCTTATATACGGCATCTTTTTATTTCAAAGGAAATCCTCGGCTTGGAACTGGCCACGATTCATAATTTGTATTACTATCAGTGGCTAATGCGCAACGCGCAGGAAGCTATCCTGCAGAACCGTTATGAAACTTGGAAAATGGAGCAGCTGGCATCTTACCAGCAGGAAATAGCAATTTATTCATAAACTAAAAGAATGGAGATAAAATTGAATATTATTCAGATCCTCGCAATGGCACAACCTCAAGGTGGCAACGGAGGGGGTAGTATGTTCAGCACTCTCATCATGTTTGGCCTGATCATCCTCATTTTCTATTTTATGATTCTCCGCCCTCAGCAGAAGAGGCAGAAGGAACGTGAGAAGATGCTTACGCAGATTCAAAAAGGCGATAAAGTAATTACTGCCGGAGGAGTCCACGGTACTATCGTCGGTATTGAAGAAAAAACTTACATCGTACAGATCGCAGATAATGTAAAAGTAAAAATGGACAAAAGCGCCGTCGCGAGCGTTGTTAAGAGTACGAGTGAAGCAATAGGGAAGACAAATTAAGGATTGAATCATCGTGAGCAGGACAGATATTAAATTAAGCACCGTTGAAGAAGCGATTGATGATTTCCGCCAGGGAAAGATTGTTATCGTTGTTGATGATGAAGATCGCGAGAATGAGGGAGATTTTGTCCTTGCCGCTGAAAAGTGTACCCCGGATGCTATAAATTTTATGGCAAAACATGGGAGGGGAATTATATGTGTAGCTCTTACATCAAAGCGAACGGAGGAGTTGACTCTCGACATGATGGTAGAGCGTAATTCATCGCTTCACGATACTTCATTCACTGTTTCAGTAGATTACCTGCACGGGACCACAACAGGAGTGTCTGCGTATGATCGTAATGCCACGGTGCATGCACTGATCGATCCCGGAACAAAGTCCACTGATCTTGCAAGACCGGGTCATATATTTCCGCTCCGTGCAATGGAAGGTGGTATACTCAGGCGGGCCGGACATACAGAAGCAGTCGTCGATCTATGTAATCTTGCCGGACTCTACCCAGCGGGGGTACTCTGTGAGATTATGAATGATGACGGCACGATGGCTCGTGTTC
>CAYGXH010000352.1:0-3829 GCA_964353675.1 uncultured Chlorobiaceae bacterium | reverse complement strand
TGAACCGGCCTGGACACACACTATATCATCGTCATCCAGGTAAATGACATTCCTTGTATGATCGATGAGAGCCGCGGCATCGGATGCAATAAAATTCTCACCATTGCCAATTCCAATCATTAGCGGACTTCCTTTTCTTGCCGCAATTATCTTATCGGGTTCATCACTCGACATGACGAGGAGTCCGTAAGTCCCCCTAACCTCAAGGAGGGCAAGGCGGGTAGCAGCGAACAAATCAGGATTCTGTTTGTACTTCTCTTCGATAAGATGCGCAATGACCTCAGTGTCGGTTTCGGTCCGCATCCTATGACCGTCGCGATTGAGTTTTTTCCTCAGCGTGGCATAGTTTTCAATTATGCCGTTATGAATAACCGCAATCTTTTCATGGCAGTCGCCATGAGGATGTGCATTGATATCGTTAGGAGAGCCGTGTGTTGCCCAGCGCGTATGTCCCATCCCCGCAGTTGAATGCAATTTCAATCCTTCGAGAGTCGTTGCAAGCTCGTTCACTTTACCGGCTTGTTTGTATACTACCAATTTATCTTTCTGAATGAGAGCGACACCCGCAGAATCGTACCCGCGGTATTCGAGCCGGCGCAGTCCCTCAATTAAGATGGGAAGCACATTCTTTGAACCGATATATCCGACTATTCCGCACATTTTTTGTAATTTATTTCCCGATTATTCTATTAAATCTATGAAAATATGGGACGAAAAACAATTACCGATTAACCACAGACTCATTAACCGGTTATACCGATCACGCCCATCATCCTGCCGGATTTCGGTCCAAGGCGCCTGTAGGAATGAAAAAGATTCGGGACACAGATCGTACAATAATGGGATACCTCGATGTTGTTCAGCGGTACGCCCGCATCGAGGAGGAGGTCAACCTGAACAGCTCTCATGTCGAGGTGGGGATTTCGGCCCGAACGATGTAAGATATAGATATCTTCGAACTGGTCAGCAATTTCAGAACCAACCTCATAACAACAGACGCCTGCAGACGGACCGATATATGCCAGGAGATTCTTTGCAGCCGATCCATATTCCCGGGCCATCGTATCGACAGCGTTTTTCACAATTTTCGACTTGCTGCCGCGCCACCCTGCATGGACAACGGCAACTGCTCTGACATTAGGATCAAAAATAAATACGGGCACACAGTCGGCAACAGTAACCGTAAGAAAAACATTCTCAATATCCGTCATCAGTCCGTCACATGCGTCGTACGTTCCCGGAGCCGATACACGCACAACATCCGAACCGTGGACCTGGTTCGGTATCGCTAATTTATCGAGAGGAATTCCGAGCCGGTGAAAGAAAAGTTCGCGGTTCTCAATAACACGCTCTTCCGCATCCCCTACTTTCATGCTCATGTTCAATTCGTACGGCTCAGGACTAACCCCGCCGCACCGCGTGCTAACCCCGCACCGAAGCGATTGATGCGGAGAAAATAGCGCCGAACGGAGTATTTTTATATTAGATACTTCCATGTCTGCCCTCATTATTGTTTTTCGCGTCCGGTAAGCGGGAGTCGAATATGAACGGTAGTCCCCTTTCCGACGGTACTTCGTATTTCGATCGTTCCCCAGAGATCTTCGATTGTCTTCTTGACGAGAGTGAGACCAAGTCCCATCCCCTCTTTCTTGGTTGAAAAATACGGATCGAAGATATGGCTGAGCATTCCCTCCGGAATTCCGGGACCGGTGTCAGAGATGCGGATGTCGACCATCGTATCATCGGCAGAGGATTCAACTGTGATATCTCCCTCTTCCTGCATTGCCTGAACTGCATTTCTGAGAATATTGACGAACATTCTCTGAAGCTCTTCCATATCGGCGTAGATTACCGGAGATACTGCCTTGAGGTTGAGAGTGAAGCGAATCCCTCCGTACTGTAAAAATAAATTGCACGCCTCTTCCAGAATCCTGTTGGTGTCGACTTTCTCGATCTTCCGGTCGGGCATTTTCGCCATACGTGAAAACTCGGTAGCAATATTGCTCAGAATATCGATCTGCTGAAGGATCGTTTGCGTCACCTGATGCAGGATCTCATCAAAATTCTTAGCGCCGTCACGGTATGCCTTTTCTATATGCTGAATGGAAAGCTTCATGGGCGTGAGCGGATTTTTTATTTCATGCGCGACCTGCTTTGCCATTTCTTTCCAGGCAGCTTCACGCTCCGCCTTGATAATCTGTTTCTGTGCTTCGCGGAGATCCTGCGTCATGTGGACGAAAGATTGCTCAAGATCGCCGAATTCATCTGATCTCCTCTTCGTAATCCCTATATCGAATTTCCCTGAGGCAATAATTTCTGTGGCTTTCTGTAACCTGCGGAGAGGATGGTAAAGCTGGTTGGTAAAGAGGATCCCAACTGCGATCGAAATGAGAAGAATTATCGCATACGCTCCGAACAGGTATACGTTCCTCTCGGTGAGTTCCCGCTCCACGTCCGTGTACCGGTAAAGCGACGGCACCGCGACGATACCGTTAATTGATCCCGCCTGCGTATAAATCGGCCGGTAACCGATGAAATATTGATAGGTGCCTATAGTTTGCCGTTGGAAATAAAATCCCTGTTCCCTGAGGAGAACATGCAGAACTGCGTCGGCAGGAAGCCATGGATCTATCAACTCAGCAGTAAATAATTCGGGCATACTCGTCGCATGAATATACGATCCCCTGTAGATGCTGAATCCTGTTCCGAGCCGCTCGGTGATGGTTGCACAATCACGGTCGTTCACCGCTGAGAGATCAACGGGCGCGTTCATGAAGACCATTCTCTGTATCTCTGAGACGATAAGTGACGTCTGTTCCGACAACGCTTTGCCCAGATCCTGTCTTGCTCTCTCCTCAGCATAGTAACGGTTATAGTACGCAAGGAGAATCACCGGGATAAGTGATACAAGTAAAAACGCTGTAAGTAGTTTAGTTTTGAAATTCAGAACGATTCGATTCCCCCGTACGAAGAGCCATAGGAGCGCCGTACCGATCATGACGATTGATACGATCAGGTAGAACAGAAAAAACTTCAGCTGGAGAAACATTTCCCATTGCGTACCGGATTTTTCATACCCCAGGGCGTACCATATCGTTCCATTCGGACTGGCAAAATCACGGAAAAAGAAAAGTTTGTAGACTCCCTCACCGATATATTCATCCAGCCATATGCTCTCAGGTACATGTTGTGACTCACGAATGGAACTGGGTAGAGGAATTCCTTTCGGAACCTCATCGGATGATGATGCGACAAGAAGTCCGTCTGCGTACTCCAGAAGAGCGATGTCGTGTTCGGTCAGACCGAGAGATATCCTGGGGTAGGATCGAAAGATATCAGATGAATAGGACTCGAGGAATGCACCTTTTCCGCCAGCTATGCGAACCATAACAGAACCGCGTCTCGTTCCTTGTGTGTCATATAGAGGCGCATATCCGGTATAGACTCTTGTGGAAAAAAGAGAGCCTTCCTTCTCTGAAGGTCGGTATATCTTTTTAGTCGTAATCGGTTCGTCCGGAGCATTACCCGTTTGAACAGGTGAAAGCCCGATCGCAAATTCGCTCACAACTGAACCATTGATACCCGTATACGTAACCGAACAATTGTTCCCTATTCTGCTCAGGGTACTGCGTGCCCACTGTGTAAAGGCGATAGCAGAAAGATCTCCGTTGTTTTCACTTCGCATCACTTCACCCGCCTGAACATCAGCAAGTTCATCGAGGGATTGAGACAGAAGGTGCGATAACCAGGCATCTTCAGGACGAACGATTTCATGTGCAAGGAGTTCTACCGAAGCATACTCCTTCCGGTCGCTGTTCATCTTCAGCAG
>CAYGXH010000351.1:0-3831 GCA_964353675.1 uncultured Chlorobiaceae bacterium | reverse complement strand
AATGTGAATATCTGCGAAATTTTAACGCAGTGGATCATTCATAACGCATTTTCACCGAACATATGAAACTATTTCTGCCGTTAGTGGTGGGACTCTTCACCATGGGATTATTCCAGGGAGTAAACTGCCAGAATATCTCATGGCTGAGGAGCTTCGACGATGCAAAGCGCGAAGCTTTTTTTCAAACAAAACTTATTCTCATTTATTTTGAAAAAAGCTCGCTGGAAGACGGTTATAAAATGGAAATTGAAACGTGGAACCAGCCCGGAATAATCGAGACGGCAAAAAGATTCGTCTGTCTCCGCATAGAAATGCAGCAGTGGAGGTCGCTGCACGATCAGTATGAACGACTCAGAAAACAGTTCCGCGTGGATGTCGTCCCGACCACAGTCATAACCGATCCGCTCGGTAACGAGTTTTTCCACGGTGAAGGATTTATACGTGCACCAGATCTGCAGAAAGTAATGGAGGTCCTCCCGCGCAACCTCTTTGCGGTATACCAGACACTTAAAACGCTGGACGCAGAA
Organism: uncultured Chlorobiaceae bacterium; assembly: GCA_964353675.1. Classification (GTDB taxonomy): domain Bacteria; phylum Bacteroidota; class Ignavibacteria; order UBA10030; family SZUA-254; genus CAYGXH01. The sequence goes on along the minus strand of CAYGXH010000351.1, from coordinate 3,304 downwards.
CCACAGAGCGTCAGTGCGAAAATTAATGCCGGAATTGCCTACCATCGGATCCGTGTCGCCCATATCAGCAACAGGTTCCTGGAGGAGGTGCTTGGCTCTGATACCCTGGAGCAAAATCCACGACTCGATGAAAATGTTGAAACGTACCGCGCTATAAATTATCATCTGCTGGGAGATCTGCAGAAATCAATCAGTATGTTTGAACGACTACTCGATCGCTTTCCTCAGGGAGAAAAACAACCCGTCCATCTGTACTACCTCGCAAAACTCTATCTGCAGGATTTCAAAGAAATCGAGGCAAAAAAATATTTGAAGATTCTGCAAAAACGGTTTCCAAACAGCGCCTATACGAAACAAGCAGAAGATCTTTTCGGAAAGTAAGAACGCCTGTTGCTTTACTCTTCTGCCGGCACCTCCGGGAGGATAATTTTGAATGATCTCTCGGGTAAATACACAGTCGATGGGATGCTTGGGCTATGCCGGGCGGCATGTACCTCTTCCGGCTGACTGCGGGTGATTTTATCGAGACAAGGAAATTGCATTTAATAAAATAAACACAGGGTATATCAATATAATAAAGCGGCTCACGATGTACTGAGCAGTTTTTTCATGGAACGGTATATGAATCTAAGGGAGGCTGTATTGCAAAGCCTGGCATTGACTATTTTAAAAATGTCATCATCTTTGAATCATTGAAAGATCCTGTCTGTAATCTATAAATATAAATTCCTCCCGGTAAATTCTTAGGTTCCCAGGTGACGGCATGTAATCCTGAAGGAAGAGTGTCATTTATTAGCATTGCAACTTCAATACCGAGAATATTATACACCCGTAATGTCACAAATGACAAATGACCCGCCAAAGAGCCGGCGGGCAGGCCAATGACAAATGACACCTTCGTCGTCGGATTGAACGGATTGGGATAATTTTGCCCTAGTAAATGGGTCTCTGGAATATTCATATAATATCCCCCGATATCATTCAACTGACTTCGGGTAAACTGTTGAATCGTACCACCACCATAATCACATACATATAATTCATTACTTTGATCGACACCGAATGATGATATTGTAAAAGTTGCATCATATATCATTGAATCATCTGTGACCGATTCACCTCCATAATGAAACTTCATTATATGCCCGTTACAAAAATCTCCGTATATATAATCACCAACAAGATCTGGTCTTCTGCTTCCGCGATAAATATAGCCGCCAGTAACCGAACAACCTGAAGTTGGATTTGGATATGTTTTTAACGGAAATGTATAGAGAGATTTGTCTCCACACCCCGAAGTATTGTAATTCGCATCACCTTCATAACATCTCCATCCATAATTTTTACCCCCCTCGATCAAGTTTATTTCTTCCCATGATCCCTGTCCCACATCGCCGGCTATCAGATATCCTGTCGACAAGTCCTGACTGAATCTCCACGGATTCCTTAAGCCCCAGGCAAATATCTCCTCTTCCCCCGATGCAGAGTTTCCATAAAATGGATTCGTTGGCGGAATACCATAATTTCCTTTTTCGGATACGGTATCCACGTTTATGCGAAGAATTTTTCCCAGAAGGCTATGAAGATTTTGCGCATTATTCTGAGGATCGCCGCCGCTTCCTCCATCTCCCATCCCAATATAGAGATTTCCGTCAGTTCCAAAGAGGATCATGCCGCCATTGTGGTTTGGATATGGCTGTGCTATTTCAATAATCTTGAGTTCGCTGAGTGAATCGGCTTTAGATTGATCTCCCGACTTAACAGAATATCTGGCGACGACTGTCCTAAGTGGTAATGGCGCAGTATAATTAATATAGAAATATCCATTGATCGTAAAATTTGGATGGAATGCAAGGCCTAAAAGCCCCTGCTCACCGCCTGTGAAGCTTAATTTATTTCCAATATCAAGAAACACCCTGCGGTTGTCGGGCCCTGTAGAAGAATCGTTCGGAAATACATAGATAATACCGTTTTGCTGAACAACGAATATACGATTAGTACCATCATTACTGTGGGTTAAGAAGACAGGCTGACTGAACCGTAGATTAGGGAAAGCATTTTCGAGTTGTACCGGTTGCGAAAATGATTCTGATGTGAAGTAAATGAAAAATGCAATAACATACCATATTTCTTTTGTTTTCATCATAAAATCCAGGGTAATGAATTCGATTAAAATATTGATTCACCTAAATAACAATAAATCAGCGGTATGAATTCCCGGTTGGATGTCAACGCTTTTCTAATCTAAAAATGTCGAACGTACCGTGCTATAAACTATCATCTGCTGGGAGGTCTGCAAAAATCAATCGACCTGTTTGAACGTCTCCTCGATCGCTTTCATCAGGGAGAAAAACAACCCGTCCATCTGTACTACCTCGCAAAGCTCTATATGCAGGATTTCAAAGAAATCGAGGCAAAGAAATATTTGATAATTCTTCAAAAACGTTTTCCGAACTCCGCCTATACGAAACAAGCAAAAGATCTTTTCGGTAAGTAAGAACAACTGCCGATGTTACTCTTCCGCCTTGACCTCCAGCAGAATAATTTTAAATGATCTATAGGTCTCCATCGCGTAGAATACAACACCGATAAATACACTGCACATCCCTATGATAAATATCAATAGCGGCAATACCTGTAAAAATTTTGTGCTCACGAATAAATTGAATGCAATAAAAACAGAGGAGAGCACGAACAGACCGACAGCAGCCTGCATCGATAATATCGCGTTGCGAACGTACCGGCTCCGATGAAGAAGCTCTTCGCGCTGTTGTGTTATGCTCATGAACCGAACGTTATCGGGGTAGGGGAGCTCGCCTTTATCTCCCAGGTGCTTTGAGAGTTTTCTCCGTTCATCATTGAGTAAACGGATGCGGTTGATGATCGTCGAATACCGGTTGCTCAGACTGAGGATAAGCAGGCCGACAGCTGATATTCCAACCGCCGGTGCTAGAATTGCCTGAATTGCCTGTATGGCTGTTACGTGACTATCTGGCATTATTATTCCCCGTGTGATGTTTCTCTTATGTTAACTAATGTAGAGAAAAAATGTATTAAGAGAAAATTTGCATAATATATGGCGATTGCCCCGGTATTTCATTCCTGATCTGAATCACAATCTGTTAGGCTGATGATGGCTATTATAATAGAGAGAGCAGGAATAACTATGGTAAAAACAGGGGCTGTCTAAAAAGTAATTTTTACCGTCATTGCGAACGAAGTGAAGCAAACTGACCTTATAATTTTTACTATACACAGCGACATAAATAATTGCGCATAACAAATCTTTCCGTTATATTACAGG
>CAYGXH010000350.1:0-3848 GCA_964353675.1 uncultured Chlorobiaceae bacterium | reverse complement strand
AGTGACCACAATTCTGCTCCAGGGCGGTGTCAATCCGGAACTACCGCTCGAGTACTACCTGGACATGGTGGAACGAACAGTCAGAGAAATCCCAGGTATCATGCCGCACTTTTACTCGACATCAGAGATAGCGGGAATGGCAAAAGTTTCCGGACTTACAACCCGCGACGTTCTTCTGAAACTTTGGGAAGCCGGGATGCGCACAATACCAGGCGGAGGCGCTGAGATTCTCTCTGACCGGGTGAAGAAAAAAATCAGTCATCTTAAGGGGAGAACCGACGAGTGGATTACCATCATGCGGGAGGCACATGAAATTGGTTACAAGACAACCGCTACGATGATGTACGGTCATCTGGAAGATGACGAAGACATAATTGAACACCTTGAAGTTATCCGCCGCCTTCAGGACGAGCACAAAGGATTCACGGCATTCATCCCATGGAGCTTTAAACCGAACAATACTCCCTTGCACAAGGTAATTCCGATTCACGCATCATCGACGCGCTATCTGCAGATGATCGCCATATCGCGCATTTACCTCGACAATTTCGACCATATTCAGGCGTCGTGGTTCTCGGAAGGGAAAAAGGTCGGACAGATCGCTTTACACTTCGGGGCTGACGATTTTGGCGGGACATTATTCGAGGAGAACGTGCATGCCGAAGCAGACTACGTGAATAAAACAAGTACTGATGAAGTTCTCAGACTAATACGCGAGGCGGGATTCACACCGGCACAGCGGTCGACACTCTATGACATTATCAAGGAATATAACGACGGAAATAAAACCCCGTCATAAATCAATACACCCCTGCATCTACAATCACATTGTAAATCATCATAATCATTTCATTAATTGAAATTATAGACGCTATCATTCCTGGAATTCCTTTGATTCAAACTCGCGTGCAGCTCTTACGAGAGCGGTTTCGATGCCCGGTTCGCTTGACGAATGGCCTGCCCCTTCGATAATCCAGAGCTTTGATTTCGGCAATCGCTTATGGAGTTTGTAGGCGGTAATAGGCGGGCATATAACATCGTAACGTCCGTTGATGATGATCGCTGGTATTTCTGAAATGATACCGGTATTATTGAGCAATTGACCTTCTTCCAGAAAGCAATTGTTTGCCATGTAATAATTTTCTATCCTCGAAAAAGCAAAAAACGACCACCGCTTGAGTATGGCATCCAGTTGTTCATCGGGTATATTGAGGGATGCAATTTTCCCTTCGTAGCGTGCCCATTCTGCCGCCGCTTTGTTGCGTAGAGTAGTGTCGGGACTCTGGATCTTCTCCAGCAGTTGGGCAGGGTAATTAAACTTCTCCGGTTTCTCTATCTGCTCGACGAGACGGTAATAATTTTCAGGGAAGTAGTTAGCAGTTCCGCCGTGGTAAAAATGATCGATCTCTGACTTTGCAGCCGTGAATACCCCACGCAGGATCAAGCCGCTGACATTTTGTGGATACGTTTCCGCGTAAGCCAGTGCCAGGGTCGTTCCCCACGATCCGCCGAAGAGAATAACCTTTTCAAGATTGAGATATTTACGAAGCTTTTCGATATCTTCCACAAGGTTCTGGGTTGTATTTTCCCTAACTTCGGCATAAGGTTTACTTTGGCTGGATCCCCTCTGGTCGTGCAGTATAATATGGAACGTCTCCGGATTGAAATACCGAAAATACCCCGGATAACATCCGGCACCGGGCCCGCCATGTAGTACCATCACAGGTTTACCTTTAGGATTTCCACCCAGCTGGTAGAAGATCTCATGCAGATCGGAGACCTTCAGATAGCCCGTCCGATATGGTTGGATCGGCGGCCGGAGCGTATCAGAATTATTTTGCTCACCGCCTTGGCATGTCAGCTGGAACAGGGTGATACAGACCACAGTTAAGATAATATTGCGGTAGTGCATTCGTATATATGCACATTTTATATGAGCAACTGACATATAGGAATGCCTCTCTTTCAATGCAGAATATTTTCAAAGCGCACAAAAAAACTTCAGCCCTCCGCAAAACGATATGGAACGGAGGGCTGACGAGAATAACTTAATTTTATTGCATGAGGAAGATTGCCGGATTACGCAAGATGCGACGCAGCAGCTTCCCTCCTCCGCTGCCTGACTCCTCTTTCTTTTCGAATTCTTCCTTAGTCATCATCTTCAGAGGTTCAGCCTTTGCGGACTGGAGCTGCTGGTTGATGCCGGGCAGTTCTCTGTCTACGATATTCCTGAAGTATGATTCCACTGCTTTAATTTCACCTTCCAATTTGCCTGCGAGATCAATTTGAGATTTTGTCGGCGGTCCGCTGTAGTTACTCACTGCGCCATACAAATCAACAACGCGCTCCCTTAAACGCTCTTCTGCTGTCAAACCTGCTCCCACGTATTTCATCATCATGCTGTTATGCAGACTATCCAGACGGCGGGAAAGTTCCCGCAATGTCTTGCCAAGGTTCGTCATAGAATCAAGCTTTGCCCTTCGGTCATCCGTCTGAATGCGCATATCGGCAACCGCTTCCGCAGTATAGGCAAGATCTGCCTGCATATTGTATAGTCTCATCATCGTCTTATACTGAAGATCACGGTTTTCCTTTGTATACGGATCACCAGCATCGGGAACCAGACTGAATGATCCCTCGTAGATCTTGTCTACCTTTGTGATCTTGAAAGTATATTTACCTTCCGGCACCATAGGGCCGAATAGCGCCTGACCGGCGAGCGAAGGCGATGGTGCAACCTTCGGGGGTTTCATGCGCATTACCCACTTCACACGATTCAATCCCTTGTAGGTGCCTCCGGGCATCTTCGTAAGCAGCTTCCCATCAGTGCCGAATACTTCTACATTCAAATCGCCGAATACATGTCGCTTTTTCATGTAGTAAGTGATCGTCGCCGCAGATGTGGGATTACTGCCGACGTATTCCCCTCCGCCTGGAAATGTTTGTTCGCCGCGCGGTATTTTGATTTCAAGAGGTCTTGACGGAAAAATATAGAGGTCAGAATTCAGAGCTTCCGGAGTAATTGCCCGGAGTGGAGATATATCATCGATGATCATAACACCGCGACCATGTGTACCAAGGATTACGTCACCCGCCCGCGGATGTATGGCTATGTCGTACACCGGCACATTCGGCAGATTACCTGTGAACTGCGCCCAGTGCTTCCCGCCGTCGATCGTAATAAACAATCCGAATTCAGTACCAAGGAAGAGTAGGTTGGGATTAACGAGGTCTTGCCTGATGACGCGTGCAAATCCTCTCACACCTTTGTCAGCGATGGAACGCCAAGTCTGGCCGTAGTCGGTCGTTGTATACACATAGTGATTCGTATCGCCTGTCTGGTACCCGCTGAAAGCGGTATAAGCAGTCCCTGCGGAAAAATTTCCGGTACTGATGCACATGCACCAGGTTTCAGGGGGAAGTACCGGGATATTCTTAACGACATTCTTCCAGGATTTTCCACCGTCTTTTGTTACCTGAAGATTTCCGTCATCGGTACCCACCCAGATAACTTTCTCATCGAGGGGTGACTCCGAGATGGAGTAGATTGTACAATGATTTTCCGCTGTTGAGTTATCGAGCGTCAGACCGCCAGTTTCATTCTGTTTCTGCTTCGCTGGATTGTTTGTCGTGAGGTCCGGCGAGATTCTCTTCCACGATTCGCCTTTGTCTGTCGACTTCAGGACGCATTGAGAGCCGATGAGAAGAGCTTTACTTTTGGCTCCCACGACGAATGGTGTGTTCCAGTTCCAGCGATAATCCGGTTCACCTTTTTGCGGAAATGCTTTTATCATCTTTGATTGATTAAGTGATTTGTGGAATCGGACAATATTTCCACCCTGCCATTG
>CAYGXH010000349.1:0-3855 GCA_964353675.1 uncultured Chlorobiaceae bacterium | reverse complement strand
ATTTACGAGTGAAATATTTTGCTATTATCGTGTATCTATTGGTGGGAACATCATTCTGTTTTTGTCAGAAACAGAGTGTGGATTCATTGAAAATCTACCCAATACCGGAAGTGGTTGTAACCGCAACACGAAGTGCAATTTCTATAAAAAATTCTCCGGTAAATGTCGACATACTTGATATAAACGAATTGAGAGCGGTCAATGGGTCTACGGTTGCCGATTTATTGAAGAATTCTACCGGATTGTTTGTTAATGATCTGGGCGGGGGCGCCTCTTTAAAGACTGCTTCGGTCCGCGGCACGTCGTCCCAGCACCTACTCATCCTCGTGGATGGTATTCGTCAGAATAGTATGCAAAACGGCATCGGCTATCTGAATTCGGAGTTTCTGACAAACATCGACTTCATTGAAATTGTTCATGGTGGTAACTCGGCGCTCTATGGGTCTGATGCTGTGGGTGGGGTCATAAATATTATCACAAGGCAGCCAAGATCACGCACCGGAGTAGAATTTGAGACATCCGTCGGTTCGTACGGTTTATTATCATACCTTCTGAATATTGATGGCAACATAGGACCGCTCGGACTTCGCGCCGGCTATGCAGTGGAGAGGTCGAGGGACAATTTCCTTTATCGCGAAGAGAGACCTTTATCGCCTGTTTCGAATATCGAGCGGGTGAACGCAGATTATACGAAGAGGAAGTGGACAGTCTCACTCAAAACGATACCGCATCAAAAATCGTATCTGATTATCCGGAGTCGATTTTATAAGACTGAGTTTGGTGTTCCCGGTTCGCGCAGTTATCCAACCCCGTTTGCCCGTCAGTCAGATGATGAAGCCGATGTCTTCGCTGATTACGAGATCAATTCTCTGGAGAATGTAACGTTAACTGTCAAATCAGGATTTCGTTACACCTTGGAGAATTATAGGGATCCGCAGGAGTATTTTCCAATCGACTCCTATTACAAAAATATCCTGGTGAATCTGAATCCGCAGGTTATGTTCAGGATGACCGACAATATCCGGACAATAGTAGGAGGGGAATTCAGCGAGGGAGTGCTGCGGAGCAACGATTTTGATTCCAGAATTACCCGTACGCAAAAAGCTCTCTACCTGTCAGGTGAAACAGAGTTTACATCCGACCGTGACTATCTTGATCGGTTTTTCCTGTTCCAAACCGTCCGCTTTGATAATACTTCGGACGTTGATTATGCCATCACTCCCAAAATCGGATTGAACATCCGCTTATTGAGGGAAGGTGAGGTAAGGGCGAGGGCAAGTGCGGGTCAGAACTTTCGTGTACCAACATTCAACGATCTCTACTTCCGTAATTTCAGCAATCCGGATTTGAAGTCAGAACGATCATCGTGTTTTGATGCCGGTCTTTCAGCAGAGGCAGCTGTGTGGGGAAAACACCGCGGTTCTCTGACGTATTTTTATCAGGATATTACAGACCGCATTATTTTCGATCTTACCACCTTCCATCCACAAAATATCGGAAAAGCGGTATCAGAAGGTGTGGAAGTTCGGTATGGATTCGTGTTATTCAATCGTCTGCTGGATGTCGATGTCAATTACTCTTTCACCGATGCCAGAAAAATGAACCGATATGGTGCAACAGATTCGACATATGGGAAACAACTGGCATATGTACCGAAAGACCTCTTTAACGTGCGGATATCGATGGTAATCAATCCATTTACCGTTAACATCTTCCATAATTTTGTGGGTAAAAGGTACAAAACAGCGGACAACTCACACTCTCTGCCTACTTATATCATTTCGAGTGCGAACGTAATGGCAGAGAGTTCCTTATTCGGTATGCAATTGATGTTGAAAGCTGAGATCAACAACATTTTTAACAAATCGTACGCAACATTCGAAGGATACCCTATGCCCGGATGCATCTTCCGCGGCACGATCGGATTGCGCTACTAAATGTTGTTTGAGAGAAAATATTTAACTATACTTTAATGTTACACTATTGTTAATACAAATCGAAGGAGAATAAATGGGTAAATATATTTTCACATTTTCGTTAATTCTGGTCGCGGTCCTTGCGCGACTGATGCCGCATCCCCCGAACGTGTCACCAATTACTGCAATCGCGCTATTCAGCGGCGTATACCTCGACCGCAGACATACATTCATCGTGCCGCTCGCAGTCATGCTTATAAGTGATTACTTTATCGGTTTCCATGATATGATGTTGTGGGTGTATGCGAGTTTTTTGTTGATCGGGGTGGTCGGACTCTGGCTGCGCAAACACCGGGGCATAACAACGACTCTTGGAGCCACCTTTGCAGGTTCCTTCCTATTTTTTCTAATAACCAATTTTGGTGTCTGGCTGTCGTCTCAGTCGATGTATCCGCATGATTATGCAGGATTGTACCAATGCTATACTGCGGCAATTCCGTTTTTCAGGAATACACTGATTGGTGACGTATTCTATGTCGGCGCGTTGTTTGGATTATATGAATTGGTAAAGAAAATTCTACCGGCACTCTTCGCCGAGAAAAGTAAAATCTAATACTGAACAAATGAAGCCAACTGATAAGGTTGGCTTCATCGCTTACCTCTTAGATTTGATATTCATTTTACACGGACATTCAGGAGAGATACCTGGCCCTTTCTGCTGAAGTTGATCGATTCACCAAGTATTCGAGCAGCTTCCTGGGGTGCGTGGAATCCCATTGAATTCTCCGCTTCTACAAAATCGAATAAGAACTGCGCTTTTCGTTGGTAGGTCTGCGCCTCCGTTATGATTTGGTTGGATGCTCCCTCATTGCGATATGTCTTAATGTTGGATATGAGTTCCGTAAGGGCGTCCATCGCTAATTCGCGAAGACGGAAGGTTCGATCCTGAATCACTTCCACGCGGGATTTTAATTCCTCTTCGGGCCATTTGTGGCATGTCTGACATGCCTTGTTGATGTTAAGAAGAGGGCTCCGGACGTGGTGGTCACTTATCTTGAATGCACCTTCACGTTTGTAAGGCATATGGCAGTCGGGACACGCAACTCCCGACCGGGCATGTATACCCTGGTTCCATAATTCAAATTCGGGGTGTTGTGCTTTCAGAACATCTGCGCCAGTTTCTGCATGGATCCAGTCCTTGTGCGAGACGGCATCGTAGTAGGCGAGGATGCTGTCGACGATCAATCCTTTCTGCCAAGGGAAGACGAGTCGCTTCTCCGGACCCTTAAAATAATATTCAACATGACACTGACCGCAGACGTAGGTCCTCATTTCCTGCCTGGTTGCCATGCTGTTCACTTCGTAGTTCTTGATTCCCTGAGTTTCTTTTAACTTGCGTATACCTTCCATGAATGCGGGGCGTGTCACACGAAGCTGCATTGTTAAGGGATCATGACAGTCGATGCAGGCGATCGACCGTGTGACGTGCTTACGGGCTTCAGCGTACGGCAGGCTGTTCATTACCTCAAAACCTTTAAGGAGGTCGCCGCCCCCGAGTTTTTTCATAGGGACATATACAGAAGCATGACATTGCATGCAGGTTCCCGGCTGCTTCACAGCAATCTGTCGTTCCGTGAACGTCTGATCATCGAGCATGAACGCATGACCTCTTTCTTCCCGGAAATCACGGGCAAATGCATAACCGGCCCATATGATTTTCAACCGCGGATCCTTCTCAAGCTTGGATTGTGCTACGATTGACCGGGGATCCGCATCGGTTGGTGTTCTTGGAATCGCTTCGCTGCCTCCGTAACGCGTCCGAATCTGATCGGTCGTTTTCGTGTAGCCGTCGTATTGCAGAGGAAAATTCTTTCCCCAGACAGCCGGATCCTCGGTTGTATCGGACAGTTCAACTACCCGAAAGAATGGATTTCGGGAC
>CAYGXH010000348.1:0-3860 GCA_964353675.1 uncultured Chlorobiaceae bacterium | reverse complement strand
AAACTGTATTCCTTCAGAAACCTGAATTTTCGGGCGTTTTGTAATTCCGACAGAAAATTATTAAACTTTCCCCTCTTTACGTTAGTCCAAGTATTGAAAACGGAGCAGAATGGCAGAAAAACAGGATGCTGAACTCGTTGATGCATTCCGAAACGGCGATGTTGAAGGATTCAACGAACTCGTTAGACGATACCAGGAAAAAGTCTATTGGATTGCACGACGGACGCTCGGAAATCATGAAGACGCGGACGATGTTGTACAGGACGTTTTTCTGAAAATGTATCATGGCTTGAACAAATTTAGGGGTGAATCAAATCTGTTTACATGGCTCTATCGGATCACCGTTAATGTTTCCCTGAATAATATAAGAAAGAGAAAGATAAAACAGTATGTTCCGTTTGAAAATATTATCGACCGTATTCTTCCGGGAACGACGCAAGCCGATGATCCTATTTTGCATCAGGAATATCAGACGATTCTTGAGAGAGCCATAGAGCAGTTACCGACTAAACAGAGAGTTGTGTTCGTAATGCGTTACTACGATGAAATGCATTTCGAAGATATTGCCGGAATTCTGCGGAAATCGGTTGGTGGTACGAAAGCGAATTATTTTCACGCTGTAAGGAATATATCGGAGTATGTGAAAAAGGAATACCGAACATGAAATGTAAAGATGTCAGAAATTTTATAATCAGATCGCGTCGCAGTGAGCCGTCCGGCATACGCGATACGGCAATAGCGGAACACATGCAAATTTGTCCGCAATGCCGCGCCATCGTTGAAGAAAATAAAAGACTCGATAAGCTTGTGAACGATTCCCCTGCGTGGGCGCCGACTGATATATATTGGAATTCCCTCCTCCCGCGTATTCACTTACGCATTGACAAGAAGAAGGAGCCGGTGATTCTGCCCTGGCTGTACCGTAGTTTAGCGCCTGCAGCTGCAGCTTTGCTGATCGTCGTTCTGTCGCTGTCCCTCTTGAGACTCAACGACAGCAATCGTGATCTCCTGACAATCGGCGTATCGAGCAGCGAGATTGTCAACTACCTCGAACAGGAAACCATTGTCAATCCTTATGCGGCTAATAACACCGGAGATGCAGACACTATAGGAAACGATGATGCGACCGTGCTCCGCGACTTATTGATGGACGAAAATAGTGTCGCATCCTACTATGAAGATAAGGCAGGATCAATACTCGAAACAGTAAACAATGATGAGGCGGAAAAACTATTCGCCTTGCTCTACGATGATGTTAAAAACAACAAATGATAAATTGTAGAAATACAGTGAGGTATACGATGAAAAAAATATTATTTTCATTCATGGTTCTCTTGATCCTATCGGCAGTGACTGATACTCAGGCGCAGCGTCGACGGCAGAATGAACCGTTCGAAAAAGAAAGACCGGAACGATTGGATAAATACAGAAAAATGCGCCTTGTGGAAATTCTGAATTTACAGGAAGAGGATGCCATCAGATATTTCGCAAAAGAGGATGCGCATCGGGAAAACATGCATAAAATTATGGGTGAACGGAATGGCGCGCTCGATGAACTCGATCGGATTATTCGCGATGAAAAAGGAACACCCGATCTCGAGAAATATATCATACATGTCCGCGAAATCGACCGACAGATGATTGCAGAGAGGGAACGATATCAGGATGAATTGAAGAATCTCCTCACTCCGGTTCAGTTCGGAAAATTCCTAATTTTTGAGAGAAATTTTGGGAACCGGCTACGTGATGCGTTCGATGAACTCCACAAGGAAAGCCGGCAAAGGCCAAATGAGTGAAATTCATTCGATTGAAAATAATTAACCGGTAAGGAAAATTATTCCTATCGGATTTTAAAAGAAGTAGAAGCAACCCGAAGATTCATTACATATCAAAAACTGACGTCCGCTCGTCGGAGAGGATGTTTCATTTTTTTATCCGGTGTTCCCACTCCCTTAAAAGAAGACCGTAACGCAATCCGCGCTCACTGACGATCATTTCAGAAAAATTCCCAATCCGCATGAATTCGTACACAATGATAGTCCCGATGGTGAGTATATCTTCACGACCCTCGGCTACCCGTGAAAGTGAGCGGATTTGTGACGAGGAGAGGAGAGATAACCTCGTCTTCCAGTGTTCGACACTCTCCAGTGTAAGTCGGTATCCATTGACCGCACTGCGATCAAATTCCGTAAGATGCTGATCAAAACAGGCAAGTGTCGTCGCTGTTCCTGCCACTCCGATAAGTATCTTTCCGGACAGACTCTTTAACTCTTTCCACTCAAATTCTCGACGGATGTGCTGTACCGCTTCTGATATTTGCAGTTGTTGCGGCGGATCATCCCTGAAGAACCGTTCTGTCAATCTTACTGCTCCCATCGGGAAACTGAAAGTTTTCAGTTCCTTATTTATATAGTAGGCAATTTCGGTACTTCCTCCGCCAATGTCGATTACAACTGCTCGTTCGTTTAATGATGGGAAGCTACTGAGTGCGCCGCGGAAGGATAGCAATGCTTCCTCATTGCCATTAAGGACCGTTACGTCAAAACCGATTCCCGTTCTGATCATGTCCAGAACATTTTGCCGGTTTTTCGCATCCCGCAGAGCGCCTGTACCGCTTACGACAAGCGAATCAACAGAATGCGCGAAAGCCAGGTCCTTGTACTTGTGAAGGACAGCGATTGTCCTTTCAATCGCAGACGCTGAGATTATACCGGACAGATGACATTCTTCTCCCAGGCGGGGTACTTGGATTTGATCGACAATCGGAGTGATAGAACCCTGTTCGTCAATGTCGGCAATCAGCAGAAGTGCAGTATTGGTGCCGATATCGATAACAGCGATTCTCATTAAGATTTAACCGCACCGATGGCGCTCCACTCGTTTTCGGTTACAACATCATGAACGACAAATCGATTTTTATTCAGGTGCTTCTCCATTTCAGGGAGATCCTTGTTTAGGAAGCCAGATAGAAGAAGAATGCCTTCGTTGAGAAGAAGACGACGGTATTCGTCCAGCAGATCGATATTAGTATTAAGTGTGAGGTTCGATGTGATCAGATCGTAGGTACGGTTTTTTATTTGTTCCGGTTTTTCCTGAAATATTTCAACAAACTGTTCGACATGGTTCAGGGCAATATTCTCTTTAGCATTTGCAATCGACCAAGGATCTATGTCGACACCTGTTGCCCGGGATGCTCCCAATTTAACGGCAGCGATGGCGAGGATTCCACTGCCGGTTCCGACGTCAAGCATATGATGCCCGCGAGTAATATACCGCTCCAGGAGCTTCAAAGTGAGTCGTGTAGTTTCATGATGCCCCGTCCCAAATGACATTTTCGGATCAATATGCAGAATTATCCTGTCGTGTATGTTCTTGTATTGTGACCAAGTAGGTACCACGACCATTCGTTCCCCGATTTCTACCGGCTGAATGGTTCGTTCCCATTTTTCATTCCAGTTTTCCTCAATGATTTCTCGCAACGATATAAGTGGCTTCATTGAAACTCCCGGGAAGTGAGATCGGATGTATTTGGTAAGTTGTTCGTTCTGACTGTTTGTCCACCGTTCTTTTTCGATGTAGCAGAAGAGAATCTCGTCGGTTTCCATAAAGCCGCTGCATCCGAGTTCCGACATAAATGAAACCAACAGATCGCGCCTTTCCCCGGTAGTTTTAATTGCAATTTCGAGAAATGTATTATTCTGCAAGTTATTCGGTGTATGTATAGATGATGTGGAGAAGGACTTTCCCGACCGCTTCCAGACTCTCAGCGCTGCATTTGTCCGGAGTGTCTTCTAAAGTATGCCAGTAACGGTTTGAATCGTCGGGATAATCAAAATCGATTATATCTATAGTTTTGATCC
>CAYGXH010000347.1:0-3876 GCA_964353675.1 uncultured Chlorobiaceae bacterium | reverse complement strand
CGGGACCAGACCCATTCAACGCTATGGACTTGATCTGACGAACACGCCGGAGCAATTTATTCTGGATCAGAATTATCCCAATCCTTTCAATCCTGCAACAACTATCGAATTCACTCTACCGGAAGATGCCATCGTAACCCTTACGGTATATAACCTCCTCGGACAACAGGTTGCGACACTACTGGAGAATGCTCATCTCGATGAAGGGACTCAATCGGTTATGTTTGATGCGTCTGGACTTTCTTCGGGAATGTACCTTTATAAAATTACGGCTCGTGGAATCGGCGACTGGGGATTAACCTCAACTTCCGTTATGAAGATGATCCTTGCTAAATAAGCAATATCACACACATAAAAAACCCTGGTATTCAGCCGGGGTTTTTTATTGTATTATCTCTTTCATTTATGGTTTTTTATTCTTCACGAATTTATCGGCCCATTCAAACATTTCCGCAAGCGTATGAAGAACTGATTCCCTGGCAATGTAACAGTGACTCTCATGCGGGAGAAGAACGAGTCTTGCGGTACCTCCATTTCCCTTGATACCCTGGTACAGCCGTTCAGATTGCCTTGATCAAGGTGATGTAGCTGTGTCTTTGTTTCTTACACGTGTCTACTGATAAAAGTTTGTCTCTTTTGATCGCTGAGCATTTCAACAACATTATTGAAAGTAGGAAAAAATATTGCTTGCGTTTTAACAAAAAAAACCCAGCCATTCAGACTGGGGTGCAATCAAAGACTATATTATCAGAGCTATTTCACGAGCATCATCTTTTTAACTTCCGAGAATACTCTTCCAGCATTCTCATCATCCCTACTCTCGGCCATTATCTGGTAGAAATAGACCCCCGTTGAAAGATTGTCTGCCGTGAATTCTATTTCTTCTGTGCCTTCTTCAAATTCAACACGATCTAGTACAGTTTGCACGTGTTGTCCCAGCATGTTGAATATCCGTACCGTCACCAATGATGGTTCCGGAAGATCGAATTCAATCGTTGTGGAAGGATTAAACGGATTCGGATAGTTCTGATGAAGGATATATGTATTCGGTAACTCATACATCGGTGCATCGGCTGCGATGATCACTTCCGGAGCAGCATTGAGATTCACGATTAGATATGGCACATCCACAAGACGTCTAACACCAGTGAACACAAGTGAGTCGCTGAATGAGACCGTATCCAGAGCACCTTCAAACGCACGATTGATCTTTTGGATGGTGGTATCGAGGTTAATGCATGCACCTGCTGCAGCAAATAACTTCCTGCTCTGCTGAGTATAATAACGTCCCATCATCAGCGTATCGCCATACCAGGCAATTTCCTTTACCATTAAACCGTTTAATGGATTACCTGCATCATCGTCGTAAATCAATTCACCGAATCCTCGCGGTGTTTTCCCCATTGCACTGGCAATTATATTTAACTTCAATGCAATCATAGAGGAGAGCAGTCTGTTATTGTACTTTGATGGTGGCAATGATTTCTGCTGTTTCAATATCAACTTACCATTTGTGAATTCATCGAAGCCATGGGGTGGAGCTGTATGCATCTGCATTGTCTTAGACATAATAAGAGTCTTTATGACGTCACTATATTTCAGCGTTTGGAACCATCCATAATACTTGGGGCTATCCGTTCGTGCTACTCCCACCAACATGCCGTTCGTTGAGAAATAACCGCCCTGCATAAATGTCTCATAGAGTGCATTGACACGGTTCGGCATTGGCATTTTTAATGTATTGCGGACGAATATAGCATTCTTTCCTTTTTCGCCTGCAAGGAGACCGCCAATCATCCACCAATATTTTGATACCTTTTGAAATTTACCCCGATTACCATAACCCGAAATATACACCGTATCACCCTGATTGAGTGGAGTCACAAATGTATATTTCCATTTTTTCAGTTTTGGCTCTTCGGACACCGGAGTCGATGCCGGAACTGAATTCATTGCGAAACTTAGATCGATCGATTGACTGAACTCCACATATAATTGTTCAGCTCCTTCGACGCTATTGATGATAAAGCATACGAAGTTAACCTTATCCGGTTTTCTTTTAATAATTTTACCCAGCTTCCCCTTATTATCACGATCCAAAGATAAACTCTCGGGCGTAAAACTCCGATACATTACCGTCGAGGTGGAATCGAGTGAAAACGTAGCCGTAAGACTTTTTGGAGCATCCATAAGAATGTTCAGTGGATTTGTTCTGCCGGAAAAATCGCCGCTCCATTCAACGAAATGATATCCTGTGCTGGCGATCGCCGTCAATACGACAATCGAGCCGTGCGGATACAACGACTGATTCGGATTCTTACTAACGGACCCAATCCCGGAAATACTCACATTCAAACTATATTGATTAATTGAAAAGTAAGCCGTGATGGTATGATTTGCCGTTACATTGCTGAACAAGTAATTTGTAACTGCTCCCACGTTTAATCCGTCGACCACGACACTATCAATATGATACCCCATATTTGGTGCTACAGTAAACGACCTGCTTGCACCATGATTCACAGTAACTGAACCTGAAGGTGTTACTATGCCGTTTCCAATGTTTGATGCTGTAATTGTATATACATTGATAACAAAGTTCGCCGTGATATTCTTATTACGATCCATCAGTACTGTTGTTGGATTAACACTTCCGATGAGATCACCGCTCCATGTCGTAAAGTGATATCCGACATTAGGCGTTGCAATAACTTGAACGGATGTGCCATGATTGTATGATGGCTGATTAGGTATTTTTGAAACTGATCCATTGACCGCTGATACGCCCAGCGTATAGGTATTGATTGCAAAATTGGCAGTAATCGATTTATTACCGTTCATCACTACAGTAAGAGGATTATCAGCGCCTGATGCGTCCCCACTCCATCCTGTAAAGTGATACCCGGAATTTGGTGTGGCAGTTAGTTGAACCGAGGTACCATGATTATATGTCGATTGATTTGGAACCTTTGTTACCGATCCATTGACCGCTGATATAGTTAACGTGTAGGTATTGATTGCAAAATTAGCAGTAACCGATTTATTACCATCCATTACTACTGTAAGAGGATTATCAGTGCCTGATGCGTCTCCGCTCCAGCCGGTAAAATAATACCCCTCATCTGGTGTGGCTGTAAGTTGTACTGAAGTACCATGATCATATGTCGGCTGGTCTGGTACTTTGGCAACTGAGCCATTGACCGCTGATACGCTGAGTGTATAGGTATTGATTGCAAAATTGGCAGTAATCGATTTATTGCCATCCATTACTACAGTAAGAGGATTATCACTGCCTGATACGTCACCACTCCAACCGGTAAAATGATATCCAGGATTTGCATTAGCGGTGAGTTCGACTGATGTACCATGATCGTAGGTCGGCTGATCTGGAACTTTAGCTACTGAGCCATTGATCGCTGATACTGTGAGTGTATAAGTATTAATCGCAAAGTTTGCGGTAATATTCTTGTTACCATCCATTAATACAGTAAGAGGATTATCAGCGCCTGATGCGTCCCCACTCCATCCTGTAAAGTGATACCCGGAATTTGGTGTGGCAGTTAGTTGAACCGAGGTACCATGATTATATGTCGATTGATTTGGAACCTTTGTTACCGATCCATTGACCGCTGATATAGTTAACGTGTAGGTATTGATTGCAAAGTTAGCAGTAACTGATTTATTACCGTTCATCACTACAGTAAGAGGATTATCAGCGCCTGATGCGTCCCCACTCCATCCTGTAAAGTGATACCCGGAATTTGGTGTGGCAGTTAGTTGAACCGAGGTACCATGATTATATGTCGATTGATTTGGAACCTTTGTTACCGATCCATTGACCGCTGATATAGTTAACGTGTAGGTATTGATTGCAAA
>CAYGXH010000346.1:0-3899 GCA_964353675.1 uncultured Chlorobiaceae bacterium | reverse complement strand
AAGGAATGAATATCGACAGCTCTGCAATATTTGTGATGCAAGATTATCTTACTATAGCGGCGGGTGAGAATATAGGGGGAACTGGTGGTAATAAATACTATGCTGGGGAAGAGAAAAATATAAACTCATCACCTTCCAATGCATTTCAATTAGAACAAAATTATCCAAATCCCTTCAATCCACTGACTACAGTTAGATATACAATACCAGAAGAATGCAAGGTAACATTAAAGATCTATAACACACTAGGTCAGGTCATGAAATCAATCGTAGATGATTATCAGGATGCCGGACAAAAAAGCGTAAGTTTCGATCTGAGTGACTTACCAAGCGGGATGTACTTCTATCGGTTGCAAGCGGGTAAGCTGATTGAAGTAAAAAAAATGCTGCTCGTGAAATAAGTGATCTCTATTCATCAGATGGGCTCGGCACCTGACCTGTCCCCCTTAAACCGGTCCATTTTGTATATTAGTAAAAGTGGATCAGAAGAAAGGGAAAACCCAGATGCCAAAGAAACGACACACAGCCGAGGAGATCATTACCAAGCTCCGGGAAGCGGAAGTACTGCAAGGGAAAGGACAAACCTTAGCCGAAGCCTGCCGTCAGCTCTCGATAACGGAACAGACATATTACAAATGGCGTAAACAGTTCGGTGGCCTGCGAGTAGACCAGGCAAAACGATTCAAGGAGATCGAGCAGGAGAACTCAAGACTGAAGAGGCTGGTAGCAGATCTCTCGATGGATAATGCGATACTGAAGGAAGCCGCCCGGGGAAACTTCTAAGCCCGGTCAAAAGGCGCCGGGCAGTGGATGAGATCCATGAAGAGTTGAAGTTCTCAGAACGACGAGTCTGTCGCGTCTTAGGTCAAGCTCGATCGACTCAACGTCAGAAACCAAGTGTGAAGGACGATGAAGATAGATTGCGAACAGCAATTATTATGTACGCTACTCAGTATGGCCGGTACGGCACTCGCCGGATAAATATCTTGTTAACAGGCGATGGTTGGCGAGTGAATCATAAACGCTTAGAACGGATTTGGATGCAGGAAGGGCTAAAAGTGCCACAAAAACAACCAAAGCGGAAGCGATTATGGTTTAATGACGGTTCATGCTTACGATTACGGCCATTATACCAAAACCATGTCTGGAGTTACGACTTCGTCCATGGTCGAACCAGTGAAGGCCGTGCCATACGTTACCTCAACATACTGGATGAGTACACCAGGGAAGCACTGAAGATTTATATCGATCGGAAGATCACAGCTCATGATGTGATTGAACAACTGGCAGAGTTATTTGTGGAACGAGGCGTACCGGATTTCATTCGTTCAGATAATGGTCCGGAGTTCACAGCAACACGAGTACGCTCTTGGTTGAATCGGCTTGGAGTGAAAACATTATTCATTGAGCCCGGTAGTCCCTGGGAAAACGGATACATTGAATCATTCAATGGTAAATTCAGAGATGAACTCTTGAACGGAGAAATCTTCGACACCGTTCTCGAAGCAAGGATCATTATCGAGAGATGGAGAAAATACTACAATACGCAGAGACCGCATAGTTCACTTGGTTATCGACCACCAGCACCAGAAGCAATACTTCCTTTTCAAAGTTTCCAACTTGCTTTGAATCAGGAAAATACTAACATTCAAGTTGGTACATAATATGGGGGAAGGTCAGAATCTGCCGAGGCAAGTGAATACTCAAAGAAGCTATCCCGGTCTATTAGAAGGGGAATGCTCTCAGATCAGCAGGGGAAGTACTCGCGGGGAGGTACAGCGCCCTATGGGTATAAACGAGTGGCAATTGATCTACAGACTGGTGAACATAAGGATTTACGTGATGGTCTAAGGTCAGTTCCAAAACAGGAGAAGGTTGTATGGGAGTTGGGTGATCCCAGGGAGGTTGAGGTAGTAACGCGGATTTTTAAGATGAATGCAGAAGGAATCGGTTACGTATCAATTGCTGATACATTGAACGTGGAAAATATATCCTGCCCAAAACGGGGTAGATGGCGAAGCCGTGATCAGAAATGGAGTGGATCGACGATTGGTACTATCATCCATAATCCTGCATATAAGGGTGATCGGGTATATAACCGGCTATCATTTAGCAGGTTTGTTGCTCGTGAGCGAGGTGTGGAATCAGGAGGCAGGGTGAAGCTTAATAATGATCAGAAGAATTGGATTATAGTTCCGAATGCCCATCCGGCAGTAGTGTCTCCTGAGTTATACAAGAAGGCTAATGAATCAAACGGTCATAAGCCATCAGTTAAGCCAAATCAACATTATTACCGGAGTACATTTCTATTGACGGGATTGATCAAATGTACCCACTGTGGATATAATTATCAGGGACATCACCATAAACAGACGGGAAACAGGTACTATGTCGATGGAGGTTTTATTAATAAGGGCAAAAGTGTCTGTAGTTGGCATTCTGTGAGACAGGATGAGCTTGAGAAATTCATTTTAGATGGGATAAAGAAGTCCTTATTCAATCCTACCATCCGGGAAAAGGTAGAGGAACAGCTCGAACGTCTAATGGTTGCCGATCCCCTTGGTATGCGAAACGGAACTGAACGTGTCGATGCCGATATAAAGGACACGGAGGCGAAGATGCAGGCACTGATCCGTTTAGTAGAATCAGGAATGAGTATCGAGCAGATAGGGACACGGTTAAAGGAACTTGATACGCATTTACAGGCATTGAAAACCGATAGGGATAGATATCCGGTAGCTCCCATCCAGAAAATGGATCGTGACGAGATTAGGAGCAAAGTACTGGGCTTTTTAAATGACTTTGAACGAAGGTTTGATTATGTTCAGATAATGGAAAAGAAGGAGTTCCTACGCAGGACAGTCGATAAAATTTTAATTGACAGGGCTACATGCAGTATAAAATGTTATCTGAAAGTATTGCCAGGAATTGAGAATCCGAACGGATTTGGGGAGAAAAAAAATAATCTTCTGGGTGAACCCAGTAGCGCTAACGGGAAGATTTTACAGACAGTATGTGAAATTTACTCATTTGAGGGGATTTTGAATTAATATATTCTTCCAGGATTGACCGTTTTCTGCTCACCAACGTAATTCATCAGAATTATCCTATATTCGAACGACCATAAAGAGCAATATCCTTACAGATTGTGGGGAATTTCCTTTAGAGCGTAGGTAAACACCTACCGTTTTAATAAGGTATTACCCCATTGACAATTATCGAGGATTGCCGTAAAATGGATGTATCGGGGAGATATCCTTAAATCGGTTAATTTGATGGCGGGGAATTTTCTCTTCATCTGCAATGAGACTAGGTCAAATTGTTGGATTTATTCTAAATATTAAAGATTATCATCTGGGAAAACGAAATCTGTGTCAGGAAAATCCTGACGTTTGTAGGGAAAAAGGAAGTGAGAAATGAAGATTTTTCTATTGACATTATTAGAAATATTTATTACAATTTGGATGACCGTGGATAGTGTTAGAGTTCTTATCATTGGAATATCCACCCTCCCTTAAAAGTAATACTATATAAAGTGGAGCAATCTATTCATGAATAGATTCGTAATATTGGTAATCCTTATCAGCCTTGCGTATTATACTTACCGGGAAGATTCAAAAAAACTTCATACAAAAGATGCACACTTTATATTATATATAACAGAGTATATTTATTGAAAATTTAAGATGAGATAATGAAGCATACAAGAATTATCCTCTATTTAGTCATGGTTCTAAATGGAATAGCATGTAAAGAGAGCGGGATCGAACCTCGTCCCCCGACACTTCAGCTTACTCTAGAAGAAAATGGTGTTACTGAAGTTTGGCTTAGTGTCAAATTTTTAAATGAGGTTGCTCAACCAAGATCATTATTAATTGAGAGAAATGGTGACACAGTAA
>CAYGXH010000345.1:0-3899 GCA_964353675.1 uncultured Chlorobiaceae bacterium | reverse complement strand
CATAAAAAAATAAAAATCAGAATATCGCGTACGAATCCCGGAATCTCGGACATACCACTGCCGTCATACGCGACAACCGATTCATCGGGAATGGATATATGCGCCGCGGTTGAAAAGGAAATTGAGGTCAAGCATGGCGAGACGGTATTGGTACCGACCGGATTTTCAATTGAAGTACCGCACGGTTATGAGGCTCAGATCAGGCCAAGGAGCGGTTTAGCGCTTAAAAATGGGATCACCGTTCTAAATTCTCCCGGCACCATCGATTCGGATTACAGGGGGGAGGTAAGAATCATCCTTTCGAATTTTGGCGGGAGCGACTTTCTCATCCGTAGAGGAGATAGGATCGCGCAGATGGTAATTGCTCCCGTCGTGCAAGCTGAATGGCATGAAGTGCCTGATCTCGCACGGACTGATCGCGGCGCCGGGGGATTCGGACATACGGGGAAATAAAAAAATTATGCAAGGTGAAAATCGGCAGAAAGACACACAGTGGAATGTGACTATCGTATTTGCCTTTATCATCAGCGCCGCTCTGCTTTTTCTCATGGTGTACCTCATCCTGCCGTCGCTCTCACCGGTGGTCATTTTTACAGGTCTGGTTTTTATACTCTATCCATTCCGTGAGAATCGCCTGATAAATCGGCTTCTGTGGCTATCCGTATTTCTTTTCTGCGTGTGGTTCTTCGATACGCTCATTGGCGTCCTCACGCCTTTCGTTGTTTCGTTCCTCCTTGCCTACATCCTGAATCCGATGGTGAATCGGCTCGAGCGGAAAAACATACCACGGTGGTTGTCTGCACTTGTTATCATCGCTGCTGCAGCCGGACTCACAATGTGGTTTTTCATCATCGTCATGCCAGTGGTGTTCGTGCAGTTTCAGGGTATAGTAGAGGAGATATCTTCATTTGCAAACCGGTCCATTGATTCGCTCAGGGATGGAACACTCTTCAATATTCTGAAAGATTGGGGTGTTCCCACAGAATCGATAAGCGAAACACTTGAAAAGCATATACCTTCCGGGGTGGAATCGATTCTCGCCGCGCTTCTGAAAGGAGCGTCAAATTTATTATCAAATATTTCGTCGATCGTTGTGCAGATTCTCAACATTATACTGGTTCCATTCGTAACGTTTTACCTCCTCAAAGATTTTCCAAAGGTCACCGGCACAATTACATCGCTCGTTCCAGAATCACGCCGGTCTGCGTTCCGATCCTACTTTCAGAAAATCGACGGAGTGCTGGGTCAATATTTTCGGGGAGCAATGGTCGTGGCAATCATCCAGGGTATCATTTCTACGGTTGTACTTTCTCTCCTGGGGGTTCATTATGCAATCGTCCTTGGTATCATGACCGCTTTGCTGGATTTCATTCCATACGTCGGCTTGATAATCAGTCTGGTCGTCGCTGCGATCGCAGCATGTTTCAGCGGCGATCCCGTAATGGTAAAAGTAACCGGTGTGATTATCATGTATGCTGCACAGAAAATTATTGAAAATTCGATACTAGCTCCGAAGATCATCGGAAAGAAAGTTGGACTCCATCCGGTCCTGCTCATGATTTCCCTCTTTGTTTTCGGATATTTTCTTGGATTTGTAGGACTCCTTATTGCCGTACCACTAACGGCCGTTCTCGTCGCGACGATAGATTTATGGAAAGAGCGGTCTGTCTCAGGCGAATCGTTACACGGTGTCATTACATGAGTGGTACGCTCTACCTTGTTTGAATACCGATCGGAGACGAAGATGATATTACTTTCCGTGCGTTGAAAATACTGAAAGAAGCTGATATCATTGTCTACGAGGAAAGAAAATTCGGATGTAGATTCCTTGCCCGTCACACATTACAGGACAAGCGTAATGAAGCCCTTAATGAGCACAATGAAGCAGAAATGTCGAGCGTGATAGTTCAGTACCTCAACGATGGTAAAAACATCGCTCTCATTTCGGATGCGGGAACGCCTGTTTTTTCGGATCCGGGGAATATTCTCGTGAACATGGCTATCGATAGAAGCATTCGCATCGTCCCGATTCCGGGCGTTTCGTCGCTTGTGCCTGCCTTGGTGCTAAGCGGTTTTTTCATAGATGAATTCGTATTCTGCGGATTTCTGTCACCAAAATCCGAACGGCGGAAGACCGAACTCCTGCAACTACGAACTGAACCGCGTGTCATGATATTTATGGATACTCCGTACCGTCTTGCCGGACTTATTCACGATCTGGCGGATGTTTTTAATCGCGATCGACAAATAGCGGTTGCGTTTAACCTCACCCTTCCTGATGAACAGGTGTTACGCGGTTGGCCGGATGAACTTTACGATCAGATCAGCAGAATGCATCTGAAGGGGGAATTCGTCGTTATCGTCGAAGGGAAGAGAAACGCATCGTCAGAAAAAAATAACCGGAAACCGATTTTATCAACTGCATATAAAACAACATAGATCTTCTTAACACCGGCTTATCTCTCCGTGGATGCATACCGTGTTTGCTTCTCCTCAGTGATTTATCTATATTTTTATCAATAGTAATTACTAAATATTATGGAAATACTGCCTCAGCAATTTCGGGTACCCGAAATTTACGGCGATTACTGGCTTAATGCCGATCCCATACCGATTGCGGCATCGCGGGGATATGTTATACTCATTGATTTCTGGGATTATACATGCCTCAGGTGTTTGCGTGCTGTGCCATATCTGAAAGAATGGCACAGGAGATATATCGAAAAGGGGCTGATCATGGTTTCTGTGCATACGCCGCAGTTTCCGTTCGCACGCGATCCTGTCCGGGTGCGAAAGGCAGTGGATTTACTGGGTATACAGTATCCCGTTGTCATGGATAACGATTATTTAGTCTGGAATGCTTTCCGATGCATGGTGAGACCTACGAAATGTCTTGTTGATAAATTCGGTTACATCCGTTACATGCATGCAGGGGAGGGTCAATATCAGAATTTCGAACATGCAATACAATCGCTCCTTACAAATGCGGTATATCTCGATGAAGTTCCACTCCTTATGGAACCTTTCCGCGAATCTGATCGTCCGGGTGCGATCTGTTATCGTGAAACACCCGATGTCCTCACAGGCTGGCAGCGGGGAACAATCGGGAATAGAGAAGGATTCTCGCCGGAATCTACAGTGCATTACGAAGATCCCGGATATTATGTCGAGGGGAGAGTCTATCTTTCGGGTGATTGGTTCAGCGACAGGAATTACCTGCAGTTGAATTCGGAGGATCCGCGTGGAGGTTATCTGACCGTTCTCTATCAGGCGAAAGAAGTAGCAGGTGTTATTAAACCGGAAGGTGAGAAGGGATTTCAGGTTTTCGTTGAACAGGACGGCGGCTACCTGCAGAAAGCAGATGCCGGGGATGACATTCGTTTTGATGAACAAGGCCGGAGTTACTTTGTAGTCGATGAAGCCCGGCTTTTCAGCATCGTTAAGAACAGGGAATTTGGAGAGCATAAGCTTAGGTTATTATCGCGTTCTAATGGTTTTGCAGTGTATGGATTGTCGTTTGTCACGTCTGTCATTCATGAATTGATTGTGGATATCTGAAAGGAGGAAAATGTTCGCTTAAAGAGCGGCATGTAAACACGACGGGAACGTGAATCCATTCGCTCTGCTTGTCTGCCTTAAATCCTATGAAACCATTTCTGACTTTGTTACGGGATAAGATCATTGTATTCGATGGTGCGATGGGTACGAATATACAAACCCAGCATCTCAATCCGGACGATTACGGAGGTGAAAAATATGCGGGATGCAATGAATACCTTGTAGTCTCACGCCCTTCTGCTATCGAGAAGGTTCATGCGGATTTTCTTGAGATAGGTTGTGATGTTGTGGAAACAAACACATTCGGAGCGAACCCGATTGTACTTAACGAGTACGGTCTT
>CAYGXH010000344.1:0-3900 GCA_964353675.1 uncultured Chlorobiaceae bacterium | reverse complement strand
TCCCATTTTGTTACAACGAAAGGCACACCCTCGATTTTCATATGTTCATCTCCAGACATAACGAAAATTTACGTATCCGACCATTCGTATGAAAAAAAATGCTCCCTTATGGAGAGCATTCAATTTCATGACAAATGACCAATGACTATTGACAGTTTTACAAAGTACCAAGTACGAATTACTAAGTACTACATCAAGTTCCCTCAGTGTAATCATCCATGTATCGTTGTTGTTCCTTAGTAAGCCGGTCGATTTTCAAGCCCATCGTTTCCAGCTTCAAAGACGCAATTTCCTGATCCTGTTCGACCGGGATATCATAAACCTTGTTCTCGAAGCGCTTCCCCTGT
Organism: uncultured Chlorobiaceae bacterium; assembly: GCA_964353675.1. Classification (GTDB taxonomy): domain Bacteria; phylum Bacteroidota; class Ignavibacteria; order UBA10030; family SZUA-254; genus CAYGXH01. Next base: position 3,553 of record CAYGXH010000344.1, on the reverse strand, counting down.
TTATCCATTCCAACAAGCCACAGCTGTGCCATGAACTGGTTCGCAAACGACATGTCCATCACCTCCGACGGGTGACCTTCAGCTGCGGCGAGATTAACAAGTCTCCCCTTTGCCAGAATATAGATCCGTCGCCCGTTCTTGAGCAGATACTCCTCATTATTTTGTCTGATTTCCTTCACCGTCTTCGCAAATTTCCCTGCATGGTTGAGGTTCACTTCACAGTCGTAGTGTCCTGTGTTGCAAACGATAGCGCCCTCCTTCATTAACCTGAAGTGACGATCGACTATGACATCCTTAACGCCTGTGGCTGTTACAAAGACATCACCTATTTTTGCGGCCTCATCCATTTTCATGACGCGCATCCCATCGAGCGTTGCCTTGAGTGCGGCCGTCGGTTTCACCTCCGTAACGATCACATTCGCGCCCATACCTTTGGCACGCATCGCTACTCCTTTACCGCAATGCCCATACCCCGCAACAACGAAGTTTTTCCCAGCAAGCAATATACTTGTTGAGCGAAGAATTCCATCGAGCGTCGACTGACCCGTCCCGTAAACGTTGTCGAAATCCCACTTCGTTTCGGCATCGTTCACTGCAACGACGGGATACTTTAACGCTCCATCCTTGTCCATTGCACGGAGACGATGGACACCCGTTGTAGTTTCCTCCGTTCCGCCAATCACATATTTACGTGCAAATTCCGGATGTTTATTGTGGATCGTAAAAATGAGATCGGCGCCATCATCGAGAGTAAGATTTGGGTGTATCTTTAATGTTTCCTCGATGCACCAGTAGAAATCCTTCACCGACATCCCGTGCCATGTAAATATCGAAATACCATCTGCGGCAAGCGCTGCAGCGACCGCATCGTTGGTTGAGAGTGGATTGCACCCGCTCCAGCTCACCTGCGCTCCTGCCTCTACGAATGTTTTTACAAGAACTGCCGTTTCTTTTGTAACGTGGAGACACCCGGCAATCCTGTAACCTTTCAGCGGTTTTGTTTTTCGGTATTTTGCACGCAGAGCCATAAGGACCGGCATACGCGATTCTGCCCATGCGATGAGATTGCGCCCTTCGCGCGCAAGAGCAAAATTTCTGACTTTATAATGTCCTTTTTTCGAATCCATAGTTTTGTATTTTGAGGTGGTGAGGAAATATTTTTAAAAAAGAATTGAACCTATATATATTTATCGCAATTGGGAACGCTATCCAGGCTATTTTACAGCTTTCCGGAGAGTTTTCACCTCATCGGTCATTTCCCATGTGAATTCTTTTTCATTACGACCAAAATGACCATAGTTTGACGTTAATCGGTAAATTGGTCTGCGCAGATCAAGCCGCTCGATGATACCGCGGGGGGTCATATCGAATGGCGCTTTCTCCACAATATTCTTCTTCAGTATCGATTCCAGTTCATTATCCGGAATTACTCCAGTTCCAAATGTCTGTATATGAAGGGAGAGCGGTTCCTTCACGCCTATTGCATACGATATCTGAATCAGACACTCGCTCGCCAGTTCCGCTGCCACAATGTTTTTTGCCATGTGCCTAGCGGCATAAGCGGCGCTCCTATCGACCTTTGTCGGATCCTTGCCGGAAAACGCACCCCCGCCGTGCGGCGCCCGTCCGCCGTATGTATCGACCACAATTTTCCTTCCGGTGAGTCCGCTGTCGCCATGAGGTCCCCCTATCTCAAACGTTCCGGTCGGATTTACAAAGTAACGAGTGTGCTTATCGAGCATCTCTTCCGGGATGACCTGCTTTATGACGTGCCTGATTACGTCTTCCCGGATTTTATTCTGTGAGACCTTTGGCGCATGCTGGGTCGATACAACAATTGTGTGTACGCGAAGCGGCCTTTTACCTTCGTATTCGATCGTGACCTGCGATTTCGCGTCAGGCCGTATGTAAGGCATGATGCTGCCACCTCTCTTACGGATGCGCGACAGCTGTTTCACAATTTTATGGGCGTACATGATAGGCATAGGCATCAGTTCCGGTGTTTCCGTACACGCATATCCGAACATCATACCCTGATCACCCGCACCGCCTGTGTCGACACCCTTGGCGATATCCGGCGACTGGGAGTGGAGGGTTGAAAGGACGGCACATGAATCCGCATCAAAACCGATTCCGGCTTCCGTGTATCCAATATCCTTTACGACATCGCGTACGACTTTCTGAACATCGACGTATCCGTTCGTCGTCACTTCGCCGCCTACGAGAACGAGGCCTGTTGTAACGAAACATTCACAGGCAACGCGCGAATTCGAATCCTGTTCAAAGAGCGAATCTAAAACTGCATCAGAAATCTGATCGCAAACCTTATCCGGATGTCCTTCGGATACCGATTCAGATGTAAAGAGATATGACATGTATGTACCTTTTCATGATTGATACTCGGATGAATCACCGATATTTAACTTTTTGACAGATCCACATATGACCGCACGGTTACCGATCAGTGAATCTTCAAGCACGATATTCTCCACAACTGCTCCTTCGCCAACGATGGAATTACGGATGATCGAATCGTGTATCTTCGCACCGTCAGCGATTGTTGCGTAGGGACCGATAATCGAATTCGTGACCGTTGCATTATCTGCAATAAATACCGGTGATTGTATGGATACTCCCTTTTGCTCACGATAATGAGATTTTTGCCCGAGAAGATGGCGGTTAGTTGCAAGTACCGTTTCGGGCTTTCCGCAGTCGTACCAGCCCTCGACAGGGAATGTTTTGATCTTTTCACCGTGCTTCACCATAAGCTGGAGAGCATCGGTTAGCTGATACTCCCCTTTTGTTTTACGATCCATGTGCATCAATTCAGTAATACATTCAAACAGAAGCGACGGATTTTCGATCCAGTACAATCCCACGATTGCGAGGTTGCTCTGCGGTTTTTCCGGTTTTTCAATTAAGTTGGTAACAAAGCCATTTTGCGTCTCGACTACACCGAAACGGCGGGGATCGTCGACGCTCTTGACACCGAGCGAACTGAAGCCGCCGCGTATCACCGGTTTAAGATCGACGTCAAATATCGTATCGCCAAGGATAATGAGTACAGGTCCGGATTTACAAGTATCTTGCGCGATATGGACTGCATGAGCCAGGCCTCGCTGTTCCGGCTGGTGAACAAAGTCAACTTTGATTTTGTAATTCGCTTTGATGTAGTCCCGGATCATATCTCCCAGATGGCCTACCACCAGAGTGGCTTCCGTAAAGCCATCTGCAATTATTTTATCAAAAATATGACCGATGATAGGTTTCCCGCCGACATTGAGTAGAACTTTGGGCAGTGTGTACGTATGCGGTCTCAGCCGTTTTCCGATCCCGGCTACAGGAATTATGGCTCTCATCCGATAGGTAGTAAGGTGACTGAATGTTGTGCCCCCAACCGGATTCTCCGCCAGAGGCGGATGCGCCTATAGCGCAGAACCGAATTAGGGTATCGTGCCCCCAACGAGATTCGAACTCGTGTTCCAAGCTTGAAAAGCTCGTGTCCTGGGCCTCTAGACGATGGGGGCATATTTAAGATAAACGGTTGTAGTTT
>CAYGXH010000343.1:0-3902 GCA_964353675.1 uncultured Chlorobiaceae bacterium | reverse complement strand
ATCGTTGAAACCGGTGGACGATGTCACTAAGAGAGTACAGCAAATAACCGCTCTTAACCTGGACCAGCAAATTCCCCAACGTGATGTCAACGACGAAATCGGGAGGCTGATCTCAACGTTCAACAGTATGATCAAGAGGCTTCGCAATTCATTCGAGCAGGTTCGGCAGTTTTCCATCGATGCTTCTCATGAGCTGAGAACACCCCTGACGATTATGCGCGGCGAGGTCGAGCTTACTCTCCAAAATCCCAGGTCTGAGGCGGAATACCGGAGAATACTCGTTAGTAATCTAGAAGAAGTCATACGACTCTCTACTATAGTTGAGAACCTGCTTATCCTTACTAAGGCGGAAATGGGCAAACAGGAGATCATATATAAGGATAAAGTTGACCTTCAGGATCTACTGCAGGGATTGTATGAGGATGGAGAAATCATCGCAGAGAAGAAGCATATCCGGATCGAATTAGTAAAGAACGAGCCCGCGACGGTTTTTGGAGATACCGTTCGTCTGCGCCAGCTGATGCTGAACCTACTCGATAATGCGATAAAGTATACTCCGGAACAAGGGAAAGTCTCTCTCATTCTTGAATGCGAGAACGGTTATGCAAGGCTCTCTGTGCAGGACAACGGCATCGGCATCCCGAAGGAGGAGCAAGGGAAAATATTCGATCGGTTCTATCGCATCGATAAGGCGAGATCACGAGACCTTGGTGGAACCGGGCTTGGGCTTTCTATAGCGAAGTTAATCGCGGAACAGCACAGCGGAAGAATCGAAGTCGAGAGTGAACTTCATCGCGGAAGTACATTTTCAGTTTACCTTCCTCTTCAATCTCCGACGTTTGCGGAACCCCGCGAACAAAAGTTAGATGTCAGCGCCCAGTGAAAAGTAGTAATGGGGTAACGAGAATCCCCGTAGATCGAATGCCCATGCTACGTCCATCTTAAGGAGGAATCCGAGCAGTATCATGCGGACGCCGTATCCGGTGCCCGTCAGAACATCCCGCATATAAACCTCGCCGGCAGAATCTCTTGCGAAAGCCTTGAAATCTTTCCTGTGTGTCCATGCAGCGGCCATATCGAAGAAGAAAACACCGCCAAAACTCTGGAGAAAAACCGGCAGGGGACCCGCTGCAAAGTAACCGAAGAGCGGAAACCTGAGCTCAGTATTGAATAAGCCGTACTTTGTACCCATCCGTTCGCCGAAGTCGTAGCCGCGCAGAGGAACCCCCATTGTGAGAAAGACGAAGTCTTCGGCATTTTCTATTGGAATACGGTCATTTTCAAAACGCCGGTTGATCCAGTTATCGACTCCGCCGATGACGAATCGTTGGGGATCTTTGCCGAAACTTCCCCCGCCGGCAAGACGCAGAGCGAGAGTGTAATTCTTTCCGAGTTTAACGTATCGTCGGTAATCTCCCGTCAGAGTATAAAAACTCAACCCTTTATCGGAAAGTTTGGGACTTCCTATCGCACTGAGGTTATAGCGTTCGCCGGTCGCAGGTGCGATGAGACCCCACAGACTGTTGTCATGGACGTAACTCAGTGTCGGGAAGAAGAGGGTCCGGTTTTGCGAAGCCTCCGCGGCAGTGCTGAGGTTATCACGTGAAATATTGTACCATGAAAGATTGAATTCGAGCCGCTTGAATCTATTGATCGGGTAAAGTGTCATGAGCGTAGCGCCGTAATTCCTGAACCGGTAGTAGAAAATATTACCATAGACATCCTCAATATTCAGAAATCGTACGCTGTGGAATCCCTGAATACCGTAATCGATTCTCTTCGGAAGGTAAAGATAGGCGAACGCATAGTCGCTGTTTTTCAGATCGATGATCATATCGAGGAATACAAAAATTTGGTGATCTCCCAACATGTCGCTGAATGCCATGATCGTGGAGCCCTGCACGCCCCAGAACGTGTTGTATCCTGCATTTCCGTAGATGATGTCCGGAGAAAAATTCAGCTTGTAATTGTTGACCTTATAGTTACCCTCCTCGTCGAGATTACCGGTGATTGCGGTTATTTGTGTGGTGTCCGGTTTTCTGCCTGTTTTCTCCTGCCGCAGATCTTTGAAGACGAATTTGCTGTAATCCGTCAACTGACCTTTACCGGTGGTCCTTGTAGAGTCGGATTCTTTGAGGCGGATGGTAACATTTTCCCGTAATTGATATTTTATCTCGCGAGGAGCCGATTTTCCCGTCGTATCTTCTTTCATAGTGAGGCGACGGAAATATTCTGTCGGTTCGAGCGCTGAAGTGTCGGTTATTCCCTCAAGCGGATTTCGCATGAGGAACATATCGAATCCGGCTTTATGGAGGGAGCTAAACGCAAGTTTTGATGCATCACGGGAGAGAGACAACTGATAAACACCGCTGAGTGAATTCGTCAGCGGAAAGATTTTATTGCTGTCGAGTTGGTGAACATAGATATTGTTGATGCCGTTCATATCAGAAATAAAGAGGACGTGCTTTCCATCGGATGCACAGACCGGCGACGTCTCATCACTCATCGGCAGATCTGTCAGGCGTGTGATCTTTTGCGTGGCGATTTCAAGCCGGTAAATATCAAGCTGTCGGAAATCATGATTGTGCATTTTAAACCGGGTAGACACCAGACGCGGTACTATGTTATCCCGTCGGTCGGACGAGAAATAGATGGATCTGCCGTCTGCCGACCATGCAGGATCGGAATCACTGAAAATATCATCTGTGAGGTTTGTGAGCACACCTGAATCGAGATCGTACGTGAAGAGATCCGATTTGCTGTTGCGCATGCCGATGAATGCCAGAATTCCGCGCCCCTTGCCGGAATCCTGCGTACCGGCAGACCAATCGACTCCGGAAATGCCGTTGAGGCCAAACTCCAGCTTCTCCTCATCTCCCGTGCCTATGTCGATGATAAATATCGCATCTTCCCGCCCGCTCTTCGCCGCCAGAGCGATTGCCTTCCCGTCCGGTGACCAACTCATACCCGGTGTAAGGAGGTGAAGTTATTCGAAGTCGGGAGTTCTCTGGCCCTTGACTGCCTTTTCCAGAATTTTCCCTTCCACCGCATCCATAATGAAAACATCGAAGTAATCATCCCTGTTTGAAATAAATGCAATCCTGTCGCCCTGCGGCGAAATTGTCGGACTCGTATTATAAAAACTTCCGTCTTTTGTATGGTCGGTTAGCTTCCTTGCATAATCCGAAGGTTCCTTTCTCTTTGCGATATCGGGCCAGTACATCACTTTTTGCTCTTTCTGCCACCGCTCCGATAATTCTTCGACAGTCAGACCGATTGCACTGCGAAAACCCTGCTCAACGCTCCGGGAACCCTTGATCCTGTTCAGAATCTCGGAGATTTTCTGTTCTCCGTATTTAGCCGCGATATAGTACCATACCGATTGCCCTCCACGGTAAGCAAAATATCCGTACAGCTGATTAATCGACGGGAGGTATTCGTGGATTGTCGCATCACGTATGAACATGTCTGAATTTGTATCCCATGTCAGAGCCTCATACTCGCTGAGTCCTTCGTTGAACCAGAGCGGCAATTGAAGCGTGATGTTGTTGGAGATAATCGACTGAATCGATCCGCCGTAGAACATGTCGTTAATAACGGCATGGACAAGCTCGTGGTGGATGACATGCCGGAACTTCTTATAATCTCCCTCAAAAGGCACCACGACACGATTCTTGAACAGTTCCGTGACGCCTCCAATCCCTTCCTCGAGGTACTGACTCACAATATTAGTTTGCTGAAAATCGTTGTGTGAATTGTAAACCATGATCGGTACGCGCTGACTGATCTGGTAGCGGAATGATTTGCTGATCGATGTGTATGCCGATTCGGCTGTAAAAGCTGTAAACTGTGCGATGTAATCGCCGCCGTTGGTGAAATAGATATCGAAGTGATTTGTCTGC
>CAYGXH010000342.1:1505-3914 GCA_964353675.1 uncultured Chlorobiaceae bacterium | reverse complement strand
TCCGCGATCATCCATTGCTTGTCCCCGCCATGGGCTTCTGTCTTCATACCCCAACTCGCTCCTCCGTTCTCCGACCTGAACACGGCGCAGGAGTAATTGTTATACTCGTCCAAAGTGAGGCTGTTAAAGAAGAAATTCCCGTTCGCGTCAGCATCAAGGACGGGGTCGGACCGGAATACTCCCTGATCTATAATACCGGGGAATGTCCAGGTATGCCCGGCATCGGTCGTATAGCCGTAACCCGCTTGCCGGAAATTGCTGGAAATAGTATTAAATTGCCGCCAGCCAATTGCCATCCTGTTCGGATTGGTGGGATCGACGGCAAGCGATGGCTCGTTGGCTGCATCGCCAATGATGTTTTCCCCTGTAGGCGAGACGTTTACCTGTGCGATGAAAAATCCGTCTGCAAAAGTCCGGTGGTAAGCGGGCGAGAACTTCTGATTCTCGGGTCGAATAACTGTATATTTTCCCTCGAACTTTTCATGCTGCTCGAGCTGAATCGGATTGGGTGGCACTCGTCGGATACCCTGGCTCTGTCCAAAGAGTAGCGAGGAACTAAATACAGAAACGAATGCAACAGAGACAGCGATACATCTAAGATCAACAGCCATATTTTTATCTCCTTCTCAAAGTTTATTCTGATTAATATATTTTGACTTCGCGTGTGCGAATAATTCCGCTGGACTAAGAAGAACAGTGTAATGTAAAAATTGTATAGTTAAATATCAATCAGGGAATCCCTGATATTCATTTCGATAAAATCGAGATCAGAATCCTGCCTTTGGGAGGTTTTCACTGGAATTAGGGTTGCATGCATTATATTACATAACGAAAATGATAATAATAAGCTATTAATCTGAGTAATATACTTTTATACCTACAATTGCATTCAAATCAATGTTTCTAATACAAAGAAATAGGATCAGAGGGATAAAACTAAATTATAAGAAATGTTTTACGGACGATGAAAGGTGTAAAATCTTTGCTGATGTTCAATTCTGTTGGGCAGACCAAAATGCGAAAAGTACAACTGTAGGTTCATAGGATAGTGAATGAGTGCTTGCATTTTAACATAAAAAAATCCTAACCATCATTTAATGATTAGGATCTTTCTGTAGTCATTGTAGGGGCCGTGTCCAATAATGACTTTCATTCCAATCACCTATCAATTCAATCGAAAAACGAAGTTATTACCTTTTCTTCAAACACAACACTGGAATCAGAGGATGATATACTCTGTGAAATGGAGCTGAAGTAATTTTTTATTAAAACACTAGCATTTGCATATGGTTATATTAAATGAAACTTTATGCAAATAATAGTGTTAAATCTATCTAGGGATTTGATAATGGAGCCAAAATCCTTGGCAGAATATGTCGATAATCTTCAAAAACAGGGTCGATATACATTCAGCAAATTAAACGCTAAATGTCAAACAGGTTAGCTTTTTGGAAATAAACCTCTTACACCTTCAATGACAGAATTGAGAGGTACAACAGTCACGTGCGGAGAAAGGTCATATCGTGAGGTTCCGGGATAGATAACGCACAGCCGGTCGAACTTCAGTTCTTCAATCCCTGCACGCATCGATGGCGTTAGTTTTGGGGCATCTGCCCGTTTGCATTCAACTCCATACTTCTTGCCACCTTTGATAAGGATCAAATCAATTTCTGCACCATTGTGCGTAGCCCAAAAGTATTCTTCGTCGGGCTCGACCGAGCGGATCACCTCTTCGATGACATATCCCTCCCAAGATGCACCGAGTTTGAGGTGTGTCAAGAGCTCCCTTTCCGATCCAATCCCCAGGAGGTAATGTAACAAGCCGGTATCACGGAAATATAATTTTGGGCTCTTCACCTGTCGCTTTTTGAGGTTTGCATGCCACGGCTGTAATTGTCGCACCATGAAAAGGTCAGAGAGCAAATCGATGTACCTGCGAGCTGACGCTTCGCTGATCGCCAGCGAACGAGCAACCTCCGAGGCGTTCCATATCTGTCCATGACAGTGAGCTACCATGGTCCAGAAGCGAAGCATTGTTGTCGCGGGGACGTGGATTCCAAGCTGGATGAGATCACGTTCAAGAAATGTCTGAATGAAATTCTTGCGCCATGAAGTGCTGTCACGTTCCGATCGTGCAAGGAAGGATAGTGGAAAGCCCCCCCGGAGCCAGTGACGGCTTAGAGCATCCACGCCGATCTCACCAAGGCTAAATCCTGTCATATTAATCATTTCAATTCTACCTGCGAGACTTTCTGACGACTGTCGGAGGAGATCGGGCGACGCACTGCCCAGAATCAAAAATCTCGCAGGCAGAGGTTTTCGGTCGGCCAGGACCCGAAGGATTGGAAAGAGATCTGACTTGCGTTGGACCTCATCAATGACGACAGTTCCTCTTAGAGTGCCCAAAGC
>CAYGXH010000342.1:0-1495 GCA_964353675.1 uncultured Chlorobiaceae bacterium | reverse complement strand
CTCAAGGTCGAAGTAGTTTAAGGATCGCGGATCGACCAATTGACGGGCAAGCGTGGTTTTCCCGCATTGGCGAGGCCCTATCAGGGCGACAATACGACTCCGGCCCAATGCCGTTCTCAATTTCCTGAGTAATAATGAGCGCTCTAGCATGAATAAATATAACCAAGAAATATCGTTAATGCAAGACGAAATTTCATGGTGGAAAGCTAGGACGCCTCGTCTCGTTCCAATGTTCCCCGTGCAGTTGATGTGCAATTGAGGATGTGCAATTGAGGAGTAAAAAAATTGCATTTCCGCTTAGGAATGATTATCATCCACAAAATGTATAATCAAATCTGTGGAGAAGCCCTTAAGCACGATTCGCAGATTGTGTAATGGAGGAGATTGTGATGCGTGAAATCAAAGAATCAGATTGGAAAATTTTACGGGAACTACATTCTATGGCGTTAGAGCGTTTCTGCCGGCTGATACTCTCGGAGGTCAAGCAGATCGATGCAGACAGTGCCAAGAGCTTTCATCAGAAGTACTTGGACATCTTCAGACTCGTTCAGCGGCGTGATAGGGAGATCGCCCGAGTTTTTGACATCCCTCGCCGGTCGACAGCTCTGATTCAGCTGGCGGAGATGGAATCTCGAGGTTTGCTGAGTGCAGATGAGTACCTGAGGTTTAGCCAGGAATCCCGGAATATTATTGCCAATCTGCTCGGAACCGAAACGGCCGGTGGGAAATAACAATTATTTGATTTACTATGGAACCACTCGAACCTGGCGAAGTATTGAAACCGATTCAATTCACTCGCACCGAACGCGATCTCCTGCTGGGTTTGGACGGCCTTGACCCTGAAATTGAAAACCGCTTCAGACTTGCTGTACTAAAAGGGGATAAACTGGTTGTCCAATTGAACGCATATGATCTCGATGAACTCCTCGGTTCAATCGCTGCAGTTGCAAATCATACCGATGACGGGAAGCTCCGGAAAGTGATGGATGAACTATTTGTTCGGGTCAGCGATGTACTTGATAGGGAGTTTCCGCAAGTTGATGCTGAGGCTAAAGCGAAAATCGCTGTGGAGGCGGCGAATAGCTCTCCTCTTGACGACTTTTGCGGGCTATCGCCTGATCAAATGCACAAATTGATATACGGACCATTCGGCCCTGATTCTCCGTTGAGATTCTGTTACGACGTTGATAATGATATGCTCGATCAGATCCCTTTCCTTCGTCTCGCCGAAGAACTCCTCCACATCATCGAACGGGAAGGTTCCCTCAAACTCACTGCAAAACTTGGTGCCCTGCCACGGAAGGTGATTCAGGAACTTTATTCAAAAAAATTCATCACTGAAGAATTTGTCGAATCTGGTGCTGTCAGGCTCTTGGACGAAAGCGATTCTACAGCGCTCTGGTCGCTGCATCAGAATATCGTTCTTTCACGTCTCGTGACAGTCAAACGCGGTAAAATGACGCTCTCAAAAGATGGTAAAAAACTGCTACAGTCC
>CAYGXH010000341.1:0-3926 GCA_964353675.1 uncultured Chlorobiaceae bacterium | reverse complement strand
TTTAGTGGGTGGCACGACATACTATTGGATGATTGTTGCGAAGGATAATTACGGTGATTCAACAAGCGGACCGGAATGGAGATTCACGACCAAGAGTGCGGGCGGATGGGTATGTGGCGACACCTTAGATTATGCGGGTAAAACATACAATACAGTACGGATAGGGAGTCAATGCTGGTTGAAAGAGAATCTTGATGTAGGAACAATGATCCTGGGAAGTGATACAGCAAAAGATAACGGTATTATTGAAAAGTACTGTTACAATAATCTGACTGCATACTGTGATACATTCGGAGGTTTATATCAGTGGGATGAAACGATGCAGTATACAATTGTAGGAGGTGTTCAAGGTATTTGTCCGACTGGATGGCATATTCCGACTTATGGAGATTTCGATGCTCTCAGAACGACTGTGGGCGGAGACGGAAATGCATTGAAGGAAATAGGACAGGGTACTGGGGATGGAGCCGGAACAAACACAAGCGGTTTTTCTGCTATGATAGCGGGAAAGCGGAGCTGGGATACTTACTTTTACGGCGTGAACGGTGCTACGTTAATATGGAGTTCTACGGAAGACCTTCCAATTAGCAGCTATGCATTCTGGTTGCACTCAAGTGTCAATAGTACTAACTTGATCTCAGACGGTAAGATTAACGGTTTCAGCGTTCGCTGCCTCCAAGATTAGTTTACAAGTTGTTCAATAGTTGGACTATCGAACACATAACAATATAGAGTTTCACTCTAAACAAATCGTATTGCGGTTTTGAGTACAACTCAATATTTGGTATTGGGGATGAATCGCAATTGCAACTCTTGGAGTACACCCAGAAGTGCATAGAATATACCTCTCCCCCTAAATCCCCCTCTCCATTGCTTGTTCTGAGCGAAGTCGAAGGATCTGGAGAGGGGGACGAGGGGGTGAGGTACTCTATCACGGCATCGCATAGCGCAGAGAGTTGGCAACAAGTCTTTTGACAAATAGCCCATTCATCCCAATCGATTTTCCGTTCAATCCTGAAACGACTCCTGGTATCGAATGAAATACTATCTTTCCCTTCCCGAGTGTTGCGGTAAAACTGCCGGCACCGATCGTCCTGCTGTGATCGCGTGAATATCCTGCGATAACTTCAACACTATTTCCTTCTATAAGCACACCATCCGCGTTCGACACCGGTACTTGGTAAAAACTGCCCATCGAACAATTCACCGGAAGGCCTGTATATAATTCGTGCTTCCGTACAAAGTACCACGATCCCATCCATGAAGCCAATGCCTCTCCAATGTGTCCGTAATAATTAAACGCTCCCTCTTGTGCGAGTAATTTTGCACACTGATCCGCTGCAATTCCACCCTCTGCAAGAACCACAAGCGGCATCCCATCCTTCACTTTTTGAAGAAGATCCCGGTCGAGATTCATCTGAGGTAAATATGACTCCCATTCCAATCCATTTTTATCCCGATACGGTTTCCCGCCGCAATTAATCGCAATAACTGTATCGCCGACTGTTATCTTAATCGCACAAATCCGAGCGCTTCCCGCATAAACGCGTGGTACTGTGATGTTGATAATACCGTCGGATGTTTTTGCGGTAAATGTCGTATCGAAAGCAATATCTTTACCGCCTGCAGCCGTAAATACGTCGAAGTTTGGGAGAACTATATTGCCGTTAATTGCTACGTCGAAAACACGGACATGCGGCGCATTCTGAAAAAGCTCGGCAAATTTAAGTGTTACCTTTGCATCACCCCGAGGAAGATTGGAAAATAAGTAATCAAAGTGTTCGGGTGAACCGTAATGAATTGATCGGTAGAGTTCCTGATCATCCGTACCTTTGATAATACGCGTCGACTCTACCTGCGATTCCTGTGGACGTATAATTCGGCTCGCGACAATAATAGCATCGTAATTTTTATCTTTCTTATATTTTTCAATCCGACTTCCCGGGAATAATTCGAAATCGCCGGATAGCGACGGCTGACCGCTGATGATCCCGATTCTCCCCGGCAGATTTCCTTGCCCTCGCGTATCAACAACCCATACATGTTCCTCTGCGACTGCATGATGCGCGCCGGAATTCTCGACGATAAACGTCACAGTCCCCTCCTCAGTCATAGGTCCCGTTTTAACATTCATCATTATGGGATAGGCGAAACGGTCTTTCGCATGAGGAGGAACCTTAAAAACACCGACATCAACTTTTTGTCCTGAGGGTAATTTATACCAGACGTTCACCGAAACTGCATGAGCAGTCTGTGTTTCGTTGAGGAGATAGAGGTCAAATACTGCGGGTGTATTCTTTTCCACTACAAGTGAATGAAATTTTATCACCGGGCGAAGTGGTCCAAGTCGTTCGCTGATAAATAACGGATCACCCTTGAAATTCCGCAGATTGTCCAGGAGTCCTGAGTGGTTTTCAATCGATGTTGATTCCCACCCGCTGATGACAAAGTAATCATTTGCTTCGGCGAGCCGGGCCGTCTCAATAACCCGACCCCAGAAATCGTATGATTTATTTCCGATCTCATTAAAAAGCGTTCCGGCGGTAGGAAATGCAGCCCGGAATCCCCAGCTATCGAGAAATTTGTTATATGATTCAAGTATCGCCTCGTGATCGGCGAGATCGTAGCTGGTGCTGTTAGATTCCTTAAGCTCGTGAACAATTTTCTCGTGGTTATCAGGCACAGCAGCACCCAGCATTTCTCCCCACATGACTATCTCTTTCATGTTTTCCGAGCGATGTGTGAAATCGTCCGGACCCTTATACATCTCATCACGCCACACACCCGGACCGCCCACAGTATGATCATCCCACCAGCCGGAGTATCCGTCGCCTCTATCATAATAGATCGTTGTATCGTACGGCAGCATCCATGCCTGATTTACGGACGGTGTTCCGGACGGGAATCCTGATTTCAAAACGATAATCCTGCTCGGGTCTTCGTTGTGCATCCGTCGGAGCAGATAAAAAACTCTCGGATTATGGAGATCAGGATGGACTTCGTTCTGGACGCACCATAGTAGAAGCGAAGGGTGATTCCGGTGATCGCGGATCATACGGATGATTTTGTGTTCCATGTACTTTTCGGCAAAGGTGGATGGTTCTCCGCCTCGCCCGCTCGCGTCAACCTGATCCGCAGGGGATGTAGCATACAGACTGTATTTCTCTCCTAATGCCGTTTGTCCGCCCCCCGGCTCCATGTAACGACAGAGACCGAGCTGATCCTGAAGATCAAGAACTTCAGTTTTACCAACATTTCGATGGAATTGGATGCAATTCATTCCGAACGTCTTTGCTGCCTTTACTTCCCGCTCGGCTAATTCATGTGTAGGGAAGAGTCCGTTTTTTCCCCAAAATCCCCATGATATTGCTGACGTAAGTCGTATCCGTTCTCCGTTCAGACGGAGCACTGCATCCTTCCCGACGCCTTCAGCCGTAAACCACCGAAAGCCGAATTTTACCTCGCGAGTATCTTTCCACGAACCGGATTTAAATTCCACCCTGGCTATATATAACTTTGGCGACTGCGGAGTCCAGAGTTCAGCCGACAGTAAACTGACCGGTAATTGAAAATTTTTCTCGTCGTGAGGGGCAATATCAATTTCCTGTCGGACAAACATACTTACATTGCGGTATTTCTCAGGATCGATAATGCTGATGCTTAATGTACCCTTTATGTTTGAGTTACCCGTATTAACTATGACACCGTTCACCGTTATGGTGGTGTGCTGGGGCGTGTTCAGTACCCAGAAGTCGCGGCAGTAGACCGGATCGTGAAGCGTCAGAGAGATGCCCCGGTCGAGTCCGCCAAAGCCGTGACTTTTGTGAAATCTCTGACCTGTGGTACCCCACGTCATTAGTTGTGTGTCTAGCCAGTCCATCCTCCCGCCCGGATTGGTAATCCGGATGGCAAGGTGATTTGTTTCA
>CAYGXH010000340.1:0-3936 GCA_964353675.1 uncultured Chlorobiaceae bacterium | reverse complement strand
AGAACATAATTATAAAAACAGTATTGCTCATCTTGGAGTACCGCGTTATGAATTAATGGGTAAAAATAATCCAGCAAAAAGACTAGAAGTTAGAAATAAAATTTCTAGTGCTTTAAAAGGAAGAAAACATTCTGTATCTTGGATAGAAAATAATAGGCGTGCGAACATTAGGAAACACTCTTTATCGCTTAATCCAAATTGGCGAGGAGGGGTATCTAGAAAAAAATATATAGGATTTACATCATTACTAAGACATCTTATACATATTAGAGATAGTTATACATGTAATTTGTGTTTAAAATACTGTACTGGTAGTAATTTACATGTACATCATATTAATTATGATAAAAACGATTATTCTGGCAATAATTTGTTAGTATTGTGTAAAAAATGCCATAGCATGACTAATGGTCATAGAGAATTCTGGAAAATCTATTTGCCTGGAGTATGGAAATGCAATTTATTGAACCGTTGAAGGATGGTAGAAAGCTCACTGAGTATTTAGAAACTGGTTCCTATCATACAGTAGGAATACTTTTTGGACATGGCCTTGGTGACTGTGTAATGTTTAAAGCACTCCTGGACAAACTAAGAGCGCTATATCCTACAATTACTTTTAGGATGATTTTACAAAGAGGATTAGATGAAGAAGTCGTTTATGATGATGCAGATTTTTTTAGTAGTATGGAAGAAGTACACTCGTTATCACAATATGACTTAATTGCAGCAATTAATTATTCAGTAGAGTCAAATCCTCTATTGACAAAATCCGAGTTATGTTGTATAGAAGAGTTAGGTATTGAACCTACCAACGATCATAATCGCATTGAAAAGCGATTTCCCAATAGACTGGTGGCAGTACACTTCAACATAACCTGCCTTCCAGATCTCGCAAATCCAGATTACGATGTGGCTAAAATGATATGGGATGAAATCCTTGAAGCAGGATGGATTCCTATCGAAAGCCACTTTGAACACGTCTTTCACAATCCAGTAAATAAGAAGTTTGATTTTATAGACTGTACTGTTCGCAGATGTAAGCCGAAAGTGGAAACTTTGTTGGGCCTTCTGCAGAACTGCGGTGCATTCATAGGTGTGGTAAGCGGAAATTTTCATTGTGCCTTGGCTACCATGCCTTTAGAACGAGTTGCACTTTTACAAAAACACTTACTGCTTGAAAGATTCACCCACCACAAAATTCAAGTATTTAATATACTTGACTACCAAAAAGATTCAGTCAAGAACTGGCTTCTCACAATCTAATTTTCTCTTAGATACTAATATTTGCTTTAGCCTAGATAGGTTGGTATTGTAATTTATATATATTAGGGAGGATAACGTATATGGCAATTACAGGATTAAGACATAATGAGGGTCAATACTACTTTAACAAAACTATCAGGAGGTGTGTTATGTTTAAAAAATTATTAATTAACACCTTGTTGGTGTTATGTTTATGTTTCCCTTCTTACGCTACTACTGCAAGTTTAAGGCATAATGATGTAGGTGAAATACTTACCCAACCAGAATATGATGCAGATGCTTACGGCGAAGTTGGTGTACATGAAGGAAACGCTAGTGGAGCCAGTATTATCGTTGCATCTAGCACTAGTCCTAATAAAGAAAAAGCGAGTTATGTAGATGGTGTTCAGCTTGTTTGTGATGGAGTTGAGGATGATTATCAGATACAACTTGCGCTTAATGCGGTTTCACAAAATGGTGGTTTAGTTGAATTGCTTGAGGGAACTTACTATATTACTGATAAGTATGATTATAATATGGCAGTCGATCCTGGAGATACATTGGGAGTTGAAATATATGATAATACTATCCTAAAGGGACAAGGTTCTAGTAACACATTTATAGTGCCTGGAGAAGACGGAATGCTATCTCTTGTTCAAAATAGAAATTACGGAACTTCAAGTGAAAATTTTGGAATTGTTTTAAAGGATTTGACCGTTTCTTCATTTTATAAAAAAATTAGCGGGTTAGATAATGCGGGAACTGCAAATAAATTAACTGATTCTGTTAGTGGTGATTTTATTAATGCTGGTATTCGAGCTGGTGACCAAGCTTGGAATAAAACTGACCAGTGTATGACAATCATTACAGCAGTTGATAGTGCAACAGTTCTTTCTGTAAATGATGGGGGTGATACGTGTGCATTTGGCAATACTGACCAGTATGAAATTAGTGTTGCATATCGTGCTGCTGCTGGTTCTGGTATATACCCAGGTTTAGTATATTTTGATAATGCGTATGGTAGTGGTGGAGATGAGGAAAAAAACTCATATCGTATAGAAGGATGCAGTTTTTATGGTCTTAATGCACAAGATATGATTATGCAAGGAGTTACAAATGCAGAGGTTACAAATAACTACTTCAGTTCAGCTCAAGATATCCATTTAATATGCACAGCAGCATATACTCCTTATTCATGCTGTACTAGTGGAGCATCAGCTAAAGCCGATTGTGCATATCATGGTGCGTTTTTGGGGAATGTTTCGCAAACTATTTTCTCAAATAATAGAGGTTATCGTTTGGCAGGAAGTCTTGTTGACGTATATCGGTCTACAGGTATAGTCGTTAATAGTAATATTGTTGTAGATGCAGACCAAGGTGGAATATGGGGTTATTCTGATGGGTCTTCTTTAGATAATAATGTAATAAGCAATAATGAGGTATCTGATAGTGGATTGGGTATCAGATTGGAAACCGCTGGTAGTGTTGAGATACGTAATAATATAATTTCAAACAATTCAATTAGGGATTCTGGTCGTGGCATACAAATACTATCAAACGCATCTTATCAAAACCTCATTGAAGGTAACATGATTGAAAATATAGATGATTATGGTATTCTATTGAATGTTGGTAGTCGTGACCATAATAGTATTGTGAATAATATAATATTTGATTGTGGAAATGCAAGTTTGATGATATTGGCGACTTCTGCAAATAAGGCTGTAGGTGTAAACATAAGTGGTAATATCATTGATACTTCCACTAATTACGGGATTTATGCAGCTTTTCTTTTAAATTCTATAATATCTAATAATGTTATTAGTAATGTTGCCTATGATGGTATAGCTTTTGCTGGGGTAGCAAATTCAATCATTGAGGGTAACACTATCAAAGATGTAGATACCTCTGATGCTGGAAATAAATATGGTATAAACATGACAACTTCATCTGCGGTAGGAAGTGCTAACAATATAGTTACCAACAACTCCATTATGGGCATTGCTCATTATCCTCTATATGGTATTAGGACGACTGCGTCAACTGATAATGGCAATACAATTAAAAATAATCGAATAAGCGGTTTGTATGGAACAGCTGTCAGGGCAATTGACATTGAAGAGGGAAGTCCTCCAACTTATAATTCAAATTTTTTCGACAAGACTATTATATTACCCAAAGTAGAATTTGATACTGCACAGACGATACCTATATATACGGCACATAACAATGCTCAACTTGTAACCTATAGTTATACGATTATTGATGCTTGTGGTACTGATGCATCAACAGTTGAAATTGGTATTATCGGTGACCCCAACCTTATGGAAACACTTGGAAGTTGTTCGGCTAGCCAAGCAGCTGGTACAGTAATCTCATCTGATACAGATTTCCAAAGCTCAAGTGAGACTGCGTTACTTACTACTGGGCAAACTCTAATTTTGACCTTAACTGGAGATACAGCAAATACATCATCTGGTCAGTTTACATTTTCTATTGCTGAAAATGTTGGTGATTAAAGGAGGTATGATTATGCGGGATGACTATTTTATTGTTAAGTTTTTTGTAATAATAATGTTATGCTGTTTTATGCTTTGTCTTGCAGCAGTTATATTTGGTTAGTCGCAAAAGGAAACAAGTTCTTCTAGTAGTTCAAGTAGTAGCAGAAGCAGTTCATCATCTTCACCTAGTGTA
>CAYGXH010000339.1:0-3952 GCA_964353675.1 uncultured Chlorobiaceae bacterium | reverse complement strand
CCGAATACAGATGCGAGCTCCTGTTCCTCTTCTGTATTTACTTTATAAAAATTCACTTTCCCGCTGTATTCAACCGAAAGCTCATCGAGAATAGGACCGAGCATCCTGCACGGACCGCACCAAGGCGCCCAGAAATCAACGATGCTGGGAAGTTCTCCCTCGTATTTCCATTCCTTATTTTTCGTGTAATTAAAAACTTTTTCCATAAATGACTGTTTTGTAAGATTTTCCGGCATATTTCTATCTATCCTTTCTTTTTTATTATCGGTATGATGCAGATTCCCAAAAAAAGATTCACATGATTATTTCCGGAAATCATGCCTTTGGAAGAAGAGAAGTTCTGAGCAGTGAGGGGTGAGCGTAGAGCTAAGAGCTTAGAGTAGACACCAAGTACAAAGTACCAAGTACAAAGTACACCCTTACCAATGACGAATGACGCTTTTGTTACAAAGTACTAAATAATATATGAAGGATGCCCCCTCACACCGATATTGACAATCACCCCTTAATATCCTATATTTCATCCGTCAATTAGGCATTATACGACATGTCATTGCTCGAAAACATATCTGATAATATGAAAAAAGCCATGAAGAGCGGAGAGAAATTACGACTCGAAACTCTCCGGCTGATCCGCGCAGGTCTCCTTGAAAAGCAGGTCGAAAAAAGGCCATCAGGAGGCATGACAGTGGAAGATGAGATTGCAGTCCTCATTTCAGCATCAAAAAAACGCAAAGAATCAATTGAAATCTACCGGAAAGTCGGAAGGGAAGACCTCGCCGGACAGGAAGAAAAAGAGCTCGCCATCATTCAGGAATATTTGCCAAAACAGCTTTCAGAGGAAGAAGTAGAAGGATTTGTGAAAAAAGTGATATCTGAGACCTCGGCGTCCTCGCAGAAAGACTTTGGGAAGGTAATGCCGCTTGTAATGAAAGAATTAAAGGGGAAAGCCGACGGCAGGCTTATTCAAGAACTGGTAAAAAAACATTTAGGATAAATCCTGTGAGCATAACTGATATTTTAATTATTGTGGGTATCCTGGTTTACGTAGCACTCGGTGTCCGTGATGGATTCTTTCGAAAGATCTACGGTATCATCGTATTTATTCTCGGTCTCATTGCCGCAACTAAATTAATGACGCCGTTTTCAGAATTATTGATCAATTCGATGGAATTTTCAGAAGCGACGTCTATCTTCCTTGCTTTTTTCAGCGTGTTTATTGGTGTAATCATTATCGCAAGTCTTCTGTACAAATGGTTCGGCAAGAGCGCCAGTGATACGATCAACGTATGGTCGCGTGTCTTCGGCGGTATTCTAGGGATTGCCCAAGGCATCGTAGCTGTAAGTCTGATACTCGTAATGTTGGGACTCTTCGATATTCCCGGAGAGGAAGAGGCGGAAGAATCAGTTCTGTACGAAGATGTCTATCAGATTGCACCTAATGTTTTAGATTACACAACCCACTGGCTTCCGTCATCTAACCGGTTTCTTGATGAAATAAAAGAAATCCTCGGACAAGTAAAAATTCCGTAATGTTTCTACCTCATGCGTGAATTTTTACAATCCTTTCAAAAACTTGAATTTGATAAGATAAAGCGTCACATCGGACGCTACGCCCTCTCAGACATGGGCAGGGAGACGATAGAGAGATTGCTTCCTTCATCCGATGTCAGCGAAATTCGTACAAATCTATCGCTTGTATCTGAGACCAAACGGCTCATAGAAACCGACGATCCTCTCCCGATTGATACGATTCCCGACGTAAGGGTACCACTTCAGCGATCCACTATTGAAGACTACATCCTTCCGGGTGAAGACCTCCGCCGCATAGGAATACTGATTCGGCTCTCGAGAGCGCTCCATCAGTATTTTACCAGAAGAAAGGCTCTTTATCCTCTTCTTGCTTCGGAGTTCATGAACCTTTACAGGGACAATGTAGTTGAATACAACATCAGCAGAGCTATTGATGACGACGGTAATGTAAAAAGTTCTGCAAGCAAGGAACTGGCCGCACTGAGGCATCAGATCACAGAAAAAAATCAGACTATCAGGCGCAGTCTCGAAAAGATTTTGAAAACTATACATGAGAAAGAATGGACGCAGGAAGATATCATCACCACGCGGGAAGGGAGGATGGTCATACCCGTAAAGGTGGAGCATAAGAACCGGCTCCCCGGTTTCATCCATTCCGTATCTGCAAGCGGAGCGACCGTTTTCATCGAACCGATTCAGACGCTCGAATTGAACAATGAAATCCGTTCGCTTTACGTGCAGGAGGAGATAGAAATCAAACGTATTTTAAAGGAACTCACCAAACAGGTGAGGGAAATACGCGAACCGCTTATGGGTAATCTTCAGAGTATCGGCGAACTCGATTTCCTCCAGGCAAAAGCAAAATATTCCATCGAAGTTATCGGATCTGAACCGAGAATCATCACAGAGGGTACCATAAAATTCGTGCAGGCGTACCACCCGCTCCTCCTTCAGCGCCACAAGAGAGCTGATGTAGTGCCTCTAACGCTCTCCGTTCCGTCTAATTTGAAAACCATTATTATCACCGGACCGAATGCAGGCGGTAAGAGCGTTGCAATGAAAACGATCGCACTCCTGACCATGCTTGCACAGGCCGGTTGCCACATTCCGGCATCACCGGAATCTGAAATTAAGATCTTTTCCGCAATTTTTGTAGATATCGGAGATGAACAATCGATCGAAAACGATCTTAGCAGTTTCAGTTCTCATCTACAGAACATTAAAATAATAACGGAAAATACAAATGAGGAAAGCCTGGTTCTCATCGATGAAATCGGCTCCGGCACAGATCCCATTGAAGGCGCTTCGTTGGCATCGGCTATCATTGAACACATTTCTGATGCAGGATCATTGAATATCGTCACTACTCATCACGGTGCCCTTAAAACGCTTGGTCTCAATAATGAGCGCATTCAGAACGCTGCTATGGAATTCAACGTAAAAACACTTCAACCAACCTATAAATTCCGTCTCGGCATACCGGGAAGCAGTTATGCTATTGAAATGGCTAACCGGATGTCTATTCCTGAGCACATTATCCAAAGATCTCTTTATATAAAGGGTACCGTTTCTACTAAACTTGAGAATCTTCTGATCGAACTGGAAAATAGTTCTCAGGAACTGCGAATTAAACTCGAAGAGGTAAACTCAGATAAGCTTAAATTAAATCAATTGAATCAACTTTATGAAAACAAGATAAGCACATTAGAGGAAGAGATTAACGATATTAAATCAAAAGCTTTACATGAAGCTAAGAATATTGTAAATGAAGCCAATCGAATTATAGAAAAAACTGTCAGAGAGATAAAAGAGTCATCGGCTGGGAGGGACGTTGTCCGTAAGGCAAAGCAGGAAGTACAACATTTGAAGGAGGAATTCAACAAATCAATCAGTGAAATAAGCTTCCAACCCGAAGTAATTTCATGTAAAATCGGAGATTATGTCCGGATTAAAGAAACAAAGTCAGTCGGACAGGTAACTAAAATCATCGACGATGGTCACTATATCATAACAATAGGTGACTTGAAGGTTAAAGTAAAATCAACTGAAATTGAGTCGGTTAAAGCAGAGGAATTAAAGGAATCACCGCGAAAGTCATCATCGATTGATGTGGAAATCACAGTATCTCGTACGCTTGACCTTCGTGGCATGTACGGACACGAAGCGGTTGAAGCGCTTGATAAATTTATCGATGCTGCAATCTTGAATAACCTTAACCGGATCGACGTGATACATGGAAAAGGAACCGGCGCCCTTCGAAAGAAAGTTGAAGAATATCTAAAAAAACTCGACATTATAAAATCGTTTAGATTAGGCGAATGGAATGAAGGAGGGACAGGAGTAACAATTGTTGAATTAAAGTGACACATTGAGCAGAGAGCAAGGAGCATTGGGTGTGAGAATAGATTCGAGAGTAGAG
>CAYGXH010000338.1:0-3958 GCA_964353675.1 uncultured Chlorobiaceae bacterium | reverse complement strand
TGTCAGGTGTGACATCAATGGATTGTAGGGCTGTCGGGAGCGTCACATGTTCAAGCAGGTTGGCTTTTGTTAAATGGAAGTCCTCGCGGCTTACAGAAGACACATCAATGTAGTAATGGACCTGCGGAACAAGGTATAAGCCTGCCAGTGCAAGCCCTTTTCCCCGAAAGATGACTGCAACATTCCTGGGAACAGGGTACTTCAGGGCTGTCCCGGCTTTCAGATTTTCTATCGTCACAGGAAGAACCTTGACGATGGTATACTCCTCCCGAAGGTTAACGGAAAGCCATGCAAGAAGTGCAAAGATCAGCGAGGTAATAATAATATAGTATCGTTTAGGTTCCATAAAATAGGTCGCGGTTACATCTGTGTCTTAATTCTAACGCAGCGCATGCGTAAAATAAATTCTGTGTGATCAGAATATACTTAATCGAGAGGATTTAGTCAATTACATACGGTTGCGATTTCTTTTACATTTAGGTATATTTTAAAAAACTTAAATTACTCGGATGACCAAATCATGGGATTGAGCAAGAAAAAGAAAATATGGATTACGATAGTCGTTACGCCAATTATCCTCCTCCTGATTGGAATTATTGCACTGAAATTATACCTGACAAGCGACCGCCTGGCAGCTCTAGTCATTCCTCGCATCGAACAAGCGACCCACCGAAACGTTTCTATAAAAAGTATTTCACTGTCGGTGTTTCCCGCTCTGGCTATTTCGGTTGACGGTCTTGTACTTTCCGGTCCGCCTGACAACACATTCAAACGTAATGAGTTTGTCTCTGTAGAGAATCTAAAGCTGAAAATCAACATTTTTAAACTTCTGCGAAGTAACCTCGATATAAGCTATATAATTGTGGGTCACCCTTCAATTTATCTCGAGGTAACACCGGAAGGGAAAGCTAACTATTCGCTAGATATGGGTGAAAAACAGGCAGGCCCTGATACGGTGCGGAAAGATGAAGCTATCGCAGATGTTGTAGGGCCGTTCCTGATCTCCAATCTTGAAATCATTAACGGTAAAATTGAATACCTCGACAGACAAGCCGGGAATAGGATGATGATCGAGGGGCTTCAGCAGAGAGTTTCAATCGAGTCGGAGGGCGGAAAAGGGAGGATGACTGTCTCTGACACTAGTTATGTCGAAAAATTCAGCTACGGTTCATCACTCATGTGGTATATCAGAGAACAGCCGCTCTCAGTAGCTCTGCGGGCATCCTATGAACCGGAGCGTGACGCGATCGATGTCCAAAAAATGTCTATAAGATTAAAAGAAATACCACTGACGGCTGCCGGTGCGGTCGAAGGTTTCAATAAGGGAACAATGAAGATAAACTTGAATATCGGGTCGGCTGGGACGGAAATGTCGCAGCTTCTCTCGCTCATCCCGGCAGAATTCCTGCAGACAGCTAAAGGTCTGCAAAGCTCGGGGAATATTTCGTTTTCAGCCGTAATACAGGGCGAGATGAACGACACATTGATGCCCGGCGTGAAAGTATCGTTTACGATTTCAGACGGCAGTATTCAATACACGTCACTGCCCAAAGCTGTCACCGGTATAAATTTAGATGGTTCATTTGAACGTCCCGCAACTGTGCATGGCAAGTCAGGCGCTGGTGTGTTTAACATAAATACTTTCCGTGCCGCTGCCGGCAAAGCAACTGTAAGCGGAAAGTTTATGACCTCCGATTTCGAAGATCCTGTCATCTTTCTGTCGCTTGCGGGTCAGATGGATCTGAGTGAAATAAAAGACTTTTATCCGTTGGAAGAAGGAACGGAACTCCGCGGCAGCGTTACCTGCAATTTTTCATGTCAGGGAAAGGTGAAAACGCCGCAGGCAATCAAGGCGCAGGGGAATGCCGAGTTCAGGGATGTTTTCATAAAGAGTAAAACAAATCCGAATTCTTTGAAAGATTTATCCGGTATTGTGCAGTTCGATAACGCGCGTATCGAGTCGAAGCGTCTTGTCATGAAAATTGGAGAATCTGATCTTAACGTTGCTTTTGCAGTCCGGAATTACCTCGGTCTCGTTCTCGAGGATGCACGAAAATCTGCCGGAGTTCCGAGCGCGACGGTAACGTTGAATTCGAAAATTCTGCGCACAGCAGATCTAACCGGGGAAGAGCCTCCCCAAAAGATGGCGGGTGAACCCCCTGCGCCACAACAGGGAGGGAAAACCAAAGAGCCGCCGGCTCCACCTGCAATACTACCGCCGGTTAATGTTGATGCGTCAATCAAAGTCGACACATTTGTCACCGAGAAATTTGTGTTCACGGATGCCGTTGGTAATCTTGGTATAGCCGATGGTATCGTCAGTTTGAAGAATTTTTCGTTCCGTGCATTTCGAGGGAAAGTTTCAACGAGCGGCACACTCGATCTCCGCGATCCTGTGAAACGGCCCTTCAATTTCGATCTCGAGGTGACGGCAGTCGAGGCGAACGAAATACTCTCAAAATTTTCATCGATCGGGAATAACCTCTTCGGTCAATTTACCATGAAGTCTGCGCTGAAAGGGGATCTCGACGATACTCTGGGAATCGACAGAAAAACCCTCACGGGGTCAGGTTCGGTGCGCGTATCGGATGGAAAGCTTCTCGGTTTCCCCCTCACGGCCCGAATTGCCGAATTTACCGGCATTACAGAACTGCGGGAGATAACATTCCAGCAGTGGACGAACACATTTTCAATTGCCGACGGGAAGGTTGAAATCAAGGATCTGTCGATAGATGCGGGTGTAACCGATTTTCTGGTAAAAGGGTCGCACGGGCTTGATGGAATTATGAACTACGATCTCGCTGTGAAACTTCCGGCTTCAGTGTCCGATCGGCTGAAGCTTCCCGGCGTTGGCGCTGAACTGCTCAAGTTATTCAAGGATAAGGAAAATCGGATCAATCTTAATTTTGCGGTCACGGGTGAGACTACACATCCACGTCTGAGTCTGAATACAAAATCTCAGGAGGAGATGGCGAAACAAGCCCTCGAGGATCAGAAGAAAAAGCTGATCGATCGAGGGAAGAAGAAAGTGGAGGATGAGTTAAAAAAGAAAGCTCAAGACGGTCTGAAGAAATTATTTAAAAGACCCTGAAAGCCGGAGTGAGGTAACGTGCCGGTGCGTGGACCAAAGAAATCCCTTGGGCAGAACTTCCTGATCGATGAGAACATCGCAAGGAATATCATACGGGAGCTTCGCCTCTTGGCGAGCGATGTCGTTCTCGAAATCGGTCCGGGGAGAGGCGCTTTGACGAAGTACCTGAAAGACAGCGTGAAATCCCTCATTGCCGTTGAGATCGATAAAAAAATTGTGGCCAATCTCCTGAACGAATTTCCCGATTCGAAGGTTGATATTCTCCATAAGGATATTCTTCAAGTTTCTCTTCCTTCTATCGCCCAACAGTACGGAACTAAACTGAGAGTTGTTGGAAATATTCCGTACCACCTCACAAGTTCCATAATTTTTAAAGTACTGGACGAGCATTCCGCCGTCAGAGATCTTACAATTATGGTACAGCGGGAAGTCGCCCGCAGAATTACCGCTAAGCCGAATACGAAAGAGTACGGTATCCTCTCCGTATTTACGCAGTTCATAGGAGATCCACGCTACCTTTTTGAAGTTTCACCGAACTGTTTTTATCCCCGCCCGAAGGTCGTTTCGGCGGTTCTAAACATACCGATCCGCGAAAACATAGATACAACTGTTGATGAGACGGTATTCCGTACAGTTGTTAAAACCACATTCGGCAAACGCAGAAAGACGCTTCGCAACAGTTTGAAATTTCTTCCATACGATAAAAATGTAATTGACGGTATCCTCGGCAGTATCAGATTCCCCCTCGATAACCGACCTGAGGATCTCACCGTTAATGATTTTTTGGAGTTATCTATGAAAATCGAACAATATGTACGTTAAGATGATACGCCGCATTTACCAGACACTGCTTCCTGTCGATTTCCT
>CAYGXH010000337.1:0-3967 GCA_964353675.1 uncultured Chlorobiaceae bacterium | reverse complement strand
AGAGTGAATTTCTGACATTAAAAAAAGTAACATCCATCGTTTTGGATGATCCAAGAGTAATAGTATCGAAGTTTATTGGCGAAGGAACAACGACAAGATCGGATGTATCAAACACGATTGGTACAGTCATATAAGGATCAATGAAAAACTTCCCATATACTTGAAGTGTATCATATGGGTTAAATTCATCACCGAAATAATTGTAGCGAGCATTGATAATATTTGACGATAGATTTGCTAATTGATAACCTTTTCCTTTACAGCTTGAATTATAACTATCATTCATTGAGATATTACCAATTATGATATTTCCATTCCCCACACTTCCTCCCACAATGGGATTATAAAAAGGATTACTTAATAATACACCTCCTCCGCATCCGGCGAAATCTGTACCGGCTGTGTCGCTCGTTATTATGTTCCTGATCACGAGTTCCGAACGAGTGCATGATAAACCACCGCCACAACAATCTGAAACATTCCCCTCAATTACATTATTTCTTATAATTGCGTTGCTCGACGATTCAATGCCACCACCCCTTCCCGAGAACAGACCAAACACCCAATTTGTTTTAATAAGATTATAGCTGATTATGCAATTTTGACTCCAGATAAATATTCCACCACCGCCAGAGTTATCTGCGCTCGCGGAATTTGAGATGATTTTATTATTTGTTATCAACAGATATGGTGAATTTTCCGCATCTATTCCTCCTCCGGCCGCACCACTTCCTACAGTACTTCCCGACCAATTCTGCGTTATAGTATTATTTGATATCGTAATGAATGATGAAGCACGTATCCTCATACCCCCGCCGAAGTTATCCTGTTCAACAGATCTACCCACACCACGTTTAATGGTAAAGCCATCCACAGTTACATAATTCACGCTATCAATCTGGATGATTCTCTTCTTTCTTAAACCATCCAGAATTGTTATCGAATCACCAGAGCCCTGGAGGGATATATAGCTTTTTAATTGTAACGGAAATTTTTCTCCGGTATGGATTGAATCGTATGTACCAGGAGCGACATGAATAACATGAGGATCAAAAATCGATCCCTCGATTACGGAAATGGCATAGGCGATTGTTCTCCAGGGCTTCAAGGCCGATCCGTTTCCTGTGGTATCGTTCCCGGTTGTGGCGACATAATATTCGCCACCAAATCCCATCTGGACAATGATAAGGGTCATGAATAAACAATATATTAGACGCTGCAACATTTTATACACTTTTATACCCTGCAATATCGTTGCGATGGAACGCAGATGACACAGATGAAGCAGATTCACGCTGATAGCAATCTGTGTGGATCTTGTGTTTTTTCTATGTGAACTGTGTTTTTTATCTTTCCTAATTCAAAAATTCACCCGTTCATTCTTTTTTCCATTTTGTAAGAAATGGGGCGAATGTAATATTTAAGAGCTCATTTGATCACCAACATCTTCTTGGTCTCAACAAATTCCCCAGCCACAATCCTATAAAAATACACAGCGCTTGGTACATTTTCAGCATTCCAGGTTACGATATACTCTCCGGGCTGTTTCCTTTCATTTACCAGCACAGCAATTTCTCTTCCGAGGATATCATAGATCTTAATTGTTACATCGGTTGCTTTTGGTACATAGAAACTGATTTGAGTGAAAGGATTAAAGGGATTGGGGTAGTTTTGTCTAAGTCCATATACTGTTGGGATCATATCCAGAGATGGATTTACAGAAGCAATTAGTTCAGAGAGTGGCCGCTTCCATACACCACCATACATAGTTCCTGCAAACAGATATGCTCCGCTGATACAAAATGTTCGAACATCAAAACAAGTTAAGCTGTCATTTATCCCAATCCAATTTGTGCCGTTGTTGGTAGTTAGACATACCCCACCAAACTCGGTTCCGGCAAAAATATTAGTGCCGCTTACAGCAAATGCAAAAACATACTTATTCGTAAGACCATTACTCACTGCTTCCCATGCTGTGCCGCTGTTGGTTGAAAGATAGACTCCACCACCAGTCCCAGCGAATATATTATCGCCTACTATGGTAAAAGTGTAAACAGACGCGTTTGTCAATCCATCATTAACCGGTTTCCACGTTTCCCCATTATCAGATGAAAAAAACGCACCACCACCTATAGTCCCGGCAAAAAGATCAGTATTTCTTGTGGCAAGAGAAAAAACATTGTTACTAGTTAAACCGTTATTTATGGCTGTCCAACTTGCCCCATTATCAGTTGAACGGAATGCTCCCTGATCGATTGTTCCAACATAGATGTCACTTTCCCTCACAGTTAATGCTTGTATGCTTTTTGACGTCAATCCGCTATCAAGCACTGTCCAGCTTGTTCCATAATCAGAGGAAAAAACAACACCTTCACCATAGATTCCGGCAAACAGATCTGTTCCCCTTGTTGCCATTGAAAAGACAGTCTTGTATTTTAATCCAGAATTGATCGCCTCCCATCTTGTTCCAAAGTCGGTGGAATGATATATGCCGCTACCATTAGTTCCTACGAAAAGATGCGAACCAATCGCGACAAGATCACCGACATAAATAAAACCCAATCTGGAATTCACTTCTCTCCATGTTGTACCATTGTTGGTCGAAAGAAACGCACCACCATAATCTGTCCCAGCATATATATCATTACCTATTGTAGCTAAACATAAAACGCGATTATTCTTTAATCCATCGTTAATTGGTATCCAACTTGTATCTTCGTTTGTTAATAAAAATACTCCGCCACCACTAGTTCCAGCGAAAAGTTTACCCGATCCATCTCGGTTCACAGCGAAAGATCTAACATAGTGAGAATCCAGACCGTTGTTTAGAGCCTTCCAGGAGGTGCCGTTATTGGTAGATAAGAATACACCTCCTCCGCCGGCAAAGAGATCAGTACCTTTCACCGCCAGTGCTTGAATACGGCTAATTGTCAAGCCACTATTAACAGAATTCCAGTTCACACCATTGTTGGTCGAAAGAAACACACCTCCTCCATATGTGCCGGCGAAGATGTTGGTGCCAATCACTGCAAACGTCCTTATATATAGATTTGTCAAACCATTGCTCGCAGATACCCACGATGTGCCATTATTGGTCGAACGAAACACGCCACCGTACGTTCCGACAAAAAGATTTGTATCAGATAGGGTAAAAGCAAAAATATTCTTATTAGTCAAACCGTTATTGACCTCCGTCCAGTTTTTACCATTGTCGGTGGATACAAAAACACCGTCGTAAAAAGTACCTGCAAAAAGATGTATGCCACTAACTGCTAAAGCCTGAACGGTCTTATCCGTCCAGACGTCATTGACTGCTGTCCAATATTCCCCTTTATTCGTCGATAGATAGACACCACCATGAAAAATTCCTGCAAAGATATTTGTATCTATCGCTGCGAAGGCATAGACTACAGCCCCGGATGGTCCGTTGGTTTGTATCCATTGACTAAAAGAATTGCTTATAATGAGCAATAAACTGGTAAGAACAACTCCAATCTGTATCAAGTGCCTCAACTTTAATACATCCTCCAAGTGTACAATTAAATTTATTAAGATTTTAGGTGAATGTCAATTGATCACGCAAGAAAGCGTATAAATAATGGTTGCCGATATTGGCACTTTAAGCTATTGTAATATTGAGGCAACAAATCCATTTTGAGGTAAAAACACATTATTTATAAAAATACGACTAACTAAGAATTATCTCACTTATTTGAGCGATTTTAGATAATGATATTTCTATTAATCCGCTTGATTTGATGTTCGTCGAATGAACATTGAATTCGGTGGAATTTGGGTATATCATCGTCACAAGGGTTGGTATTGTCTGTTCCAACAATTTTGAAGAAGTGCTGAATCCGGCTTGATTTTCAAAGAAATCAATCTTTCCGTACGCTACGTGTCTTGCCCCCGATCGAGTAGGAGGAGGGCTTGCGCCCTCCGTCCTCTCACACCACCGTACGTACGG
>CAYGXH010000336.1:0-4000 GCA_964353675.1 uncultured Chlorobiaceae bacterium | reverse complement strand
GTCGGTGCCGTGCTTGTCCACCAGTTGGCGAAGGACGGCCGGGTCGATGAACTGAGGGGATTCCCCGGCGCTGTCCGCAGCGCAGAGGCGATCATGGCGTGCATCAAAGGGAGCGATCTCCAGACCGGTAAAATCAAGACGAAGGTTCAGGATGCATACTCTATGCGTTCATCGCCGCAGGTTATCGGCGCTGCACATGATGCAGTCAAGTATGCAAAGAGTCAGGTTGAAATCGAGTTGAACGGTGTGGCAGATAATCCGATATTTTTACCGGAATACAAACTAACGCTTACAGGCGCAAACTTCCAGGGTTCTCCCGTGTGTCTGCCTATGGATATGGCTGGAGCATCAGTTACGATGGTCAGTGTTTTATCAGAGCGTCGGTTAAATCGACTCCTCAATCCTGCATTAAGCGTAGGTTTACCTGCGTTTCTAACTAAGGGAGCCGGCATGTTCTCGGGAATGATGCTGAGTCAGTATACTGCCGACACTCTCATCGTCGAACAGCGGATCCTCTCAACTCCGGCTTCTATCCAATCGATACCCGCAGCGGCAGACCAGGAAGACTTTGTTTCAATGGGTATGAACACAGCCATAAAGAACGGTCAGATCATTGATAACGCGTACGGTGTTTTGGGTATCGAGTTCATGGCAGCAGCTCAAGCCCTAGATTTCAGGGAATTCACTCCAGGTGTTGGTGTCCGCAAAGCAAAAGAGGTAGTTCGCCATCACATCACCCGACTTGATGAAGACAGACCGCTCTATCCCGATCATACCGTAATGAAGGAAGTTGTCCGATCGTGCGAAATACTGGACGAGGTCGAAAAGGAAGTAGGCAACCTTGGATAACGTTCTGAGCGATCATCTCTGTATAATATCAGTTCCAGTAATCTATGGCGGATGACTTTTTTTCAACCACATTGGGAACTTCGGGCATCCGTGTGTGCCGACTTGGTTTATCGGGAACCTATTTTCCCGGTAGGAAGACCATATTCACAGCTCTTGACGAGGGAATAAATTACTTTTTCTGCTACGGTTTTGATCACCAGATGATCGGCGTACTTCGTGAGCTCTCTTCGTCATCGAGAGAGAAGTACGTCGTGGCAACGGGGGCATATAATCTCATCGTCGGACATCCCAATATACGCCGGACCCTCGAAAAGCGTCTGCGTCAGCTACGAACAGATTACATCGATGTCTTCCTCTTCCTTGGCGTGACCAATCCGAAGCATATCGGAGAGCGTGAGATAGAAGAAATGCGCAGGTTAAAGGAGGAAGGTAAAGTACGCTGTATCGGAATGTCGTGCCATGACCGGACCTTTGCCGGAAAACTGGCAGAGCGCGGCGAACTTGACGTGTTCATGGTTAGATATAATGCAGCGCACAGGGGAGCTGAAAAGGATATTTTTCTGTATCTCACCAAGCATAATCCCGCTGTTGTAAGTTATACTGCAACACGCTGGAGATATTTACTTAGAAGACCAAAGACATGGCCTGGAGAAAACAGAATACCTACAGCTGGTATGTGTTACCGCTTCGTACTATCCAATCCGTTCGTGAATGTTTGTATGACTGCCCCGAGCAACCTGAAGCAACTCAGGGAGAACATCTCCACATTCCGGGAAGGACCGCTGTTACCTGACGAGATGAAATTCATGAAAGAGTTCGGAGATGCTGTATATTCGGAGCGCCGGTCGTTCATTCCTTTTGAGCGAAAGAGACAAGGGGATCGCGGTACAACGATTGAATCGATTAATGCTCGTACATGATCATGAAGAACTTTCAGTTTAAACCATTTCAGGAAATGAAAGAAACCGACTATGAACGGGTCGGTTTCAAATCCGGCCTTGAAATTCATCAACAGATTTTAACGGATAAAAAACTTTTTTGCCGCTGTCCGGCTGGAAAATACAGTGAGTCGTACGATGCGGAAATTCTTCGCCATATGCGTCCCACACTTTCCGAACTTGGTGAGTACGACGGTACCGCACTGATGGAATTCAAGACAAAAAAAGAGATCATCTACCAGATCAACCGCGAGACGGTATGTACCTACGAAATGGACGATACTCCGCCGTTTGAAATGAACGAGGATGCGCTCGATATAGCCCTGGGGATTGGGATGCTGTACGATTGCGTGATGGTCGATGAGGTCCACATCGCCAGAAAGCAATATCTCGATGGAAGTATACCAACTGGATTCCAGAGGACGGCGATTGTAGGTGTTGAGGGAAGCATTCCATACAAGGACCGAAAAATCAGAATCATCCAGCTTTCCATAGAAGAGGATGCGTGTCGCGAAGTGAGTGATGTCGGTCATGTCAGGACATATATCACCGACCGGCTAGGAATGCCGCTGATTGAAACGGTTACCGGTCCCGATATGCGTACGCCGCAGGAAGTCGCGGATGTGGCAAATATTTGCCGGTGGCTCGTGAGAAGTACAGGGAAGGTAAGGACAGGTATTGGCGCCGCCCGCGAGGATGTGAACGTGAGCGTGACCGGCGGGACTCGCATAGAAATTAAAGGAGTCCCACTAATTCCCAACATACCTCTTCTTACATACAGCGAAGCAATGCGTCAGTGGAATTTGCTTCGATTGAGGGAAGAATTACACAAGCGGGGCATCACAGCGGATACCTTCCAGTCAAAAGTTGAAGACATAACCAGACTTTTACAAAAAACGCAGTATCAGCCAATCCAGAATGCGATTGATCGGGGGATGGTTGTGAATTGTGTTCTTCTGCGCGGATACAAGGGGCTTCTTAGATGGCAGACACAGACAGGCACGTACTTTTCCCGTGAAATATCCGATAGGGTGCGGGTTGTTGCTTGTTTAACGACATTGCCGAATATCATCCATTCCGACAGCACCGGAGAATCGATAGCTGCATCGGAATGGCAGGCGATCAGGAAGCATATCGGTGCATCAGACGATGATGTCATCGTCATTGTCTGGGGGAACGAACAGGATGCTAAAATGGGCGCCCAGGAAATCATCATCCGGGCGAAAGAGGCGACCATCGGCATCCCGTCGGAGACTCGCCAGGCATTGAGAGACGGGACCAACGGTTTTGAAAGAATTTTACCCGGGCCCGATCGCATGTATCCCGATACCGATCTCCCGCCGAAGCGGATCAGCGAAGAACGACTAAACAGAATCAGTGCAAATCTCCCTTCAAAGTTCTGGACTAATGAAATCTGGTACCGGGAACTCGGCATTCCGCCGGATGTCATCAAACCGCTTTCCATTTCGCCATACGCATCTCTCTTTAAGATCCTTGTTGAGGACTGGGAAATCGATCCGACACTGGCATCGGTTGCTCTGATTCAGTTTGCGAAACGCGTGAAGAATTCATTTCCGAAAATGAGTCCGGTGAGCAAACAAATGATGAGAGAGATATTTTCTTTCTACAAAGACGGTATGTTGTCGCGCGAAGGTATTCTGGAAATGATGAAGCAATCAGTGAAGAACGGGAAATTCGAAATTCCATCCCCATGCTCCGATGAAGAGTTATCAACCATAATTCACACATCAGCACAGAAATTGAAAGAAATGGATATTCGCAATACGGAGAAAAAGGATCAGATAATCATGGGATTGATTATGAGTTCAGTCCGCGGGCGCGTGAACGGCTGTGTCGTTGCAGCCCGTATCCGGAAAGAAGGTTTACGATGAAAGACGATTCTTACAAAGGTTATCGCGGTGAAGCGCTTTCAACGCTGAAAAATTTTCAGGCGCTTGTTTGGAGCGACGTGGAAATCACAACCACGACAGGAAAGTACAGCGGAATAATTCTGCCAAGGTCGGAAACCGCCGATCCCCACCACATTGTGCTGAAACTTCGTTCGGGGTACAACATAGGTATTGCCGCGGGTAAAGTCAGGTCTATGACTATCGTGGGGCGGAAAGAAGCTCATTATAAAATACCCGAAAAGGAATTCCCCAAAGATCCAAAAAAACCGCTCGTCAAACTACTAGGAACCGGAGGAACTATCG
>CAYGXH010000335.1:1508-4004 GCA_964353675.1 uncultured Chlorobiaceae bacterium | reverse complement strand
GATGTCGGCGATCTTCTCGTCGATCTCCACGGTCAGCACGATCACCAGTCGTTGCTGCGTACCGAAACGCACATAAATCTGCTGGACGACTTTGGCGGATTGGAAGGATTGTGCGGAGAATATTATACGGCCTATAGGAAAGCTCTCGATACAGCCCGTGCCGTTGAGGAACTCGTATCGCGCGAACAGCAGCTTATGGAACGAAAGTCGTTCTACGAATTTCAAATCCGTGAAATCGATGCAGTCAATCCTCAACCGCACGAAGAAGATGAGTTGGAGCGGGAGCTGCGGATTCTGGAAAATGCCGAACGACTCTTCAGCTCGACCGAACGGTTGTACCAGATGCTCTATGAGGGCGATAATTCTATACACGATCAGCTCATCCTTACAAGAAATGAGCTCGAAAATCTTGCGGCGATCGATCCGGCATTCGGCGAATCCCAGCGGGAAGCCGGCTCGGCAGCGGCCGTTGTCGATGAACTTGCAAAATTTATCCAGCAGTATAATTCTAAAATAGATTTCAATCCGCACCGGCTTGAAGAAATACGCGACCGTCTGGGAAATCTTTCTATACTGAAGAAGAAATACGGCGGTACACTCGAAGCAGTACTCCAGTACAGAGATAAAATCGGTCATGAGGTCGATCTCGCCGAAAATTTCCAAACTGAAAACGAAGTTTTAAGGAAGGAATTTGATATTCAGCGACAACGTACCTCCGAAGTTGCACAGCGACTTTCTGCTAAACGCAATGAAATCGGAGGAAAAGCGGGTGCACTCATAGTCCGTGCTTTACGGGAACTTGGAATCCCTAATCCGGTGTTTGAAGTCAAGTGCAATCAACGTTTGTCTGCGGATCCGGAAAAAGCAATCGTCAGGATCGGAAAGGAATACTATGAGACGACACCAAAAGGGATCGACTTCGTTGAGTTCTACATCTCAACAAATGTCGGGGAAGATCCCCGGCCGCTCCCGAAGGTTGCCTCTGGCGGTGAGGTATCGCGCATCATGCTCGCATTGAAAATGGTACTGGCAAAATCGGACCGACTGCCGCTCCTTGTCTTTGATGAAATCGACGTCGGAGTGAGTGGGAAGATTGCACAGGTAGTAGGTCAGAGTCTGCACAAGCTCTCTCAGTTTCATCAGGTCGTCGCTATTACGCACCTTCCGCAGATTGCCGGTTTCGCTGATTCCCACTTCATGGTGAAGAAGATCGAAGATGGGAAGCGGGCAAAAACCCAGATCCGCAAGCTCGATGACGATGAACGTGTGCGTGAGGTTGCGAGCCTCCTCAGCGGTGACGAAATCACAAATTCCGGTTTGGAAAGTGCGCGCGAATTAATGGGGAAAAAAAAGAATTCTAGAAAGTGAATTAATAATTAAAAGTTGTACATTAATCGGTATCAAGAAGGAGCCAGCATGAATATCGTTAAGGAAATTACATTCATAGTTACTTTTTTAATGATAATTGCAGGAAATTATTCCTGCAAACAGACCGATCAGGTGAAACCACCTGTCGCAGCGATTATTCCAAAAGCCGACACATTGCACGGCGATATCAGAATCGACAATTACTATTGGATGAGGGATCGTTCAAATCCGGAAGTAGTCAAATATCTGGAAGCCGAAAATAAATACACAGATGCGGTGATGGGGCCGACAATAGCATTCCAGGATTCTCTCTACAACGAAATGCTCGGACGGATAAAAGAAACGGATGAATTCCCGCCATACAGGCAAGGTGATTATTACTATTACACGCGCACAGAAAAAGGAAAACAGTATCCAATCTACTGCCGCAAGAAGGGAAGTACAGAAACATCTGAAGAGATTTACCTTGATCCAAACGAACTTTCTAAAAATTACAGTTACTATAGTGTTGCAGCAATGGATGTAACTCCGGATAATAACATGCTCGCATTCTCGGTCGATACGAATGGCTCAGAAAATTACGTTCTGTTTATGAAAAATCTATCCCAGAATAAAATATTGGATGAGAAAATCGAACATATTCAAGATCTCCAATGGGCAGTGGATAACAAAACTCTATTTTATACAAAAGAGGATACGGCTCATCGTCCATACAGGGTGTATCGTCATCCATTTGGTGCTTCATCGAATCAAGACGCACTCGTATATGAGGAGAAAGATCCCAGGTATTCGCTCGGTGTCGACAGAACCCGGAGCGATCAGTATCTCTTTATAACTTCTTCTGCAAGTAACTCCGATGAGTGGATGTATATTCCGGCGAATAAGCCGACGGCTCAGCTGAAGGTTATATTGCCCCGAAGGTCCGAACACGAATACCGTGTAGATCATTGGGGAAATTACTTTTACATACAGACTAACAGCAATGCGAGAACATTCAGGATGGTGCGGACGCCTGTCACAAACACGAATGAAAATACTTGGGAAGAAATTCTCCCATATCGTAAAGATGTAACATTGGAAGGAATGGATTTCTTCGCTGATCACTCAGTCGTGTACGAGCGGGAGAAA
>CAYGXH010000335.1:0-1498 GCA_964353675.1 uncultured Chlorobiaceae bacterium | reverse complement strand
AGAAAGGACTGCAAAGGATGCGTGTCACTGATATGCGTACGAGTGCATTCCACTATATCGAATTTCCCGATCCTGTCTATACCGCATATGCAACGATGAATGCGGTTTTCAATACCAATATTTTCAGATTTAATTATCAATCACTTACTCGACCTTCCACAATATTTGATTACAATCTGGATAGTAAAGAAAGGAAATTGATTAAACAGCAGGAGGTCCTTGGCGGGTATGATCCGGCCGAATACAAATCAGAGCGTATTTACGCTAAAGCTCCCGACGGTGTGGAAGTTCCCATCTCTCTCGTCTATAAAAAAGGAATAAATATAAGCAGTTCAACACCACTGCACATGTCCGCGTATGGTGCCTACGGATCGCCGAGTCAGCCAGCCTTCAGTTCCAATCGTCTCAGTTATCTCAACCGCGGTATGATAGCGGCGATTGTACATGTTAGAGGCGGCGGTGACCTTGGAAAGGAATGGTACGAGGACGGAAAACTTCTGAAAAAGAAGAACACATTCACCGATTTCATTGCATGTGCAGAGCACCTTATAGCCAAAGGATATACCAGCAATGAGAAATTGACGATATCCGGTGGGAGTGCCGGTGGACTTCTTATGGGCGCAGTCACAATAATGCGACCAGATCTATTTAAAGCGGTGATTGCGAGCGTACCATTTGTTGACGCCCTCAATACAATGTTGGATCCGGGATTGATGTACACTACGCAGGAATATCTTGAATGGGGCAATCCAAACGAAAAGATATACTATGATTATATGAAGTCGTACGATCCGTACACAAATGTGAAAGCGGTGAACTATACAAACATTCTCGTGAAAGTCGGATTTAATGATCCCCGGGTGAATTACTGGGAAGGGACTAAGTGGGTCGCAAAACTCAGGGTATTGAAAACCGACGCGAACAAAATACTTCTGAAAGTCAACATGGGCGCTGGTCACGGCGGATCATCGGGCAGGTATGAACGGTTAAAAGAAAATGCTTTCGATTACGCTTATATATTATCACAATATGGAATAACAAAATAAACATATGCCGCTGAAAATCTACAACACGCTGAGCCGCCGGAAGGAAGAATTCCACCCTCTCGTTGAAGGAAACGTTGGCATGTACGTCTGCGGACCGACTGTCTATGGCCATTCGCATGTCGGACATGCAAAAAGTTACATATCTTTCGATATAATTGTACGATATCTGCGATATCTTGGCTACAATGTCACGTACGTACAGAATATCACGGATGTCGGGCATCTGCTGGGAGAAACGAATGAGGGTGAAGATCGTCTACTCAAGGCAAGCAGGATTGAACAAAAATATCCGATGCAGGTCGCCGAGGAATACACCCGTAGTTATTTTGACGATATGGATGGCCTTGGTGTCATCCGTCCGGATATTTCACCGCGTGCGACGGGCCACATTCTCGAACAGATTGAGTTGGTGGAAGAACTGCTCCGAAAAGGTTATGCCTACGAAATCAATG
>CAYGXH010000334.1:0-4008 GCA_964353675.1 uncultured Chlorobiaceae bacterium | reverse complement strand
TGCTGTAGTTTCATGACTTTCCCCTTCCATGTATATGTGTTCCGGTTTTGCCGTCCAGCCCGCTTACAATGTGGTTCGGATCAGTAATAATCACTTCCTCTCCCCCTCCCTCGAGAAAATCGATCGCCGCTTCAATCTTAGGTTTCATACTACCCTCGAGGAAGTGTCCCTGCGCGAGAAATGTCTTCGCTTCCTCTATACCGGCATTTCGTATCGACCGCTGAGTGGATTTTTTATAGTTCAAATATACTTCCTCAACTTCGGTCGAGATGATGAATTTCTCGACTGCTAGTTTGCTCGCAAGGAGCGCCGAGGCTCTGTCTTTATCGATCACTGCCTCGATACCGACAATTTCACCGTTCGATAATACAACCGGAATACCTCCCCCACCCATGGCAATGACAATGATCCCATTTTCGAGACAATCCCTTATCACGTCGATCTCGATGACATCGAGCGGTTTCGGGGACGGAACGACGCGCCTGTAACCTCTTGCGGCATCTTCGATGATGTTCCAGCCCAGTTCCTGCCGTTTTTTCTCTGCAACTTCCGCCGAGTAAAACGGACCAATCGGTTTTGTCGGATTGAGAAAGGCGGGATCGTGCTTATCGACAACAACCTGAGTGATAAGGCCGGCCACAGAGATAGGCATGCTGTGACGTTTTAAAAGTGATTGGATGGCCGTCTGCAGTATGTAACCGATCTCTCCCTGCGTCGTGGCTACACACACATCGAGCGGCAGTTCATACGTCTGAGACGAACCCGCCTCCGATCGCAGAAGCTGTGAACCAACCTGGGGACCGTTACCGTGCGTTATGACGATGCGATATCCGCGCTTCGCAAGCTCGACAATCTGTTCCGCCGTCGTCCGTGCATTGGCAGACTGCTCGGCGATAGTACCCTTCTCACCCGCACGGATTAAGGAATTACCTCCAACAGCTATGAGAAGCGACTTTTGCAGATCAGTTGCCTTCCATGAGAGTAAGGATGACAGCTTTTTGCGTGTGGAGACGATTCTCAGCTTCATCGAACACGACCGAATTCTTTGAATCAATCACATCGTCTGTAACCTCTTCGCCCCTGTGGGCGGGTAGACAATGCATGAACAGCGCCTCCGGTTTAGCGATTCCCATCAGCTTCTTATTTACCTGGTACTCTTTAAAGATAGCCTTCCGCTTATCCTTCTCGGCTTCCTGGCCCATGCTTGCCCACACATCGGTGTAGATAACGTCCGCTTTCGTTACCGCTTCGTGCGGATCGTGAATTATCCTGACCGTGCTTCCCATTTTTTTAGCTGTTACAATCGAAGCTTTTAACACTCCCTTATCCGGTTCGTATCCTTTCGGAGTCGCTGCCACAAAATTCATCCCTACTTTACCGGCAAATAGCATCAGGGAATGGCAGACGTTATTTCCATCTCCCACATAAACGAGTTTCTTCCCTTTAAAACTACCGAGATGCTCCCGAATCGTCAGGAAATCACCGAGCGCCTGGCAAGGATGCTCACGATCGGTAAGCGCGTTTATGACTGGCACGCATACTGCTTTCGCCAGATCAGTACAGGTTTTGTGAGCATAAGTTCTTACTACGATACCATCGACCCACCTTTCGAGGTTTTTGCCCGTATCGTAAACCGATTCACGTTTTCCAAGACTGATATCAGCCTGTGTGAGGTATATTGCATGGGCACCGAGCTGGTGAATTCCGACATCGAATGTCACGTGCGTCCGCAGGGACTGCTTTTCGAATATAGTAGCAATCGACCTTCCCTGTAAAGTGTTTACAAAATTCGCAGGATAAATTTTTACTTCCCGGGAAAGCTCAAGGAGCGTTAGAAGCTCATCCGTTGTCCAATCTGAAATGCTGAGAAAATCTTTTTTCATGCTTTATTTACCCTTGTAGTTTTTTAAAAAGTTATGCAGTATTTCTTTCAGGTCAGGTTTCGTCGTTTCATCTAGCTCATATTGAACACGAACCGATGGTTTATTCATCTTGATGATCCTGCGCAGATCGATCGGCGTACCGATGATGACCGTATCACACTCAACCCGGTTGATCGTTGTTTCAAGATCATGCACCTGTTTCCCGCCATATCCCATTGCGGGAAGGAGCGTTCCGATTGCTGGATATTTTTTGAAAGTTTCCGCAATAGAATCTACAATCCACGGCCGCGGATCAACGATCTGTGAAGCCCCGAATTTCCGGGCTGCTAAAATTCCTGCCCCGTACGCCATTTCCCCGTGGGTCAGTGTCGGTCCATCCTCAACTACGAGAACGCGCTTACCGCGGATGAGGGCTTCATTCTCGACAGATATAGGGGATGCAGCTTCAACGATAGTAGCATTTGGATTGAGAGCCTGGATATTCTTTCGAACGAGGGAGATATTTTCCTTTACGGCAGATTCGACCTTATTGATGACGACGACATTCGCCAAAATGATGTTCGAAGCACCCGGATAGTATGACACCTCATGCCCGGGTCGGTGCGGATCTGCGACCGTTATCGTGAGATCGGGCTGATAGAAAGACATATCGTTATTACCGCCATCCCAGACGATTACATCGGCTTCCCGTTCGGCCTGTCTGAGTATCGCTTCGTAATCTACCCCCGCGTAAATGATGGTTCCATTTACGATGTGCGGTTCATATTCCTCCATCTCCTCCACTGTACACTCAAACTTCACAAGATCATCGAGAGATGCATACCGCTGGACTTTCTGTTTTACCAGATCGCCGTACGGCATTGGATGGCGGATTGCTACTACTCTCTTTCCCATATCGCGCAGAATTTTGCAAACCTTCCGGGAGGTCTGACTTTTCCCGGAACCGGTTCGAACCGCAACCACGGCAACAACCGGCACAGTGCTTTTCACCATCGTCGGACGTGCTCCGAGAACCTTAAAATGCGCGCCTGCGGCTACGACCATGGAGGCTTTTGTCATCACGTAGTTGTAAGAAACATCCGAATAGGCAAAAACAACTTCATCGACATTGTTCTTACTGATCAGCTGTACGAGTTCGGTTTCGGGATAAATGGGAATTCCCTGAGGATAGAGTTTGCCGGCAAGTTCCGCCGGATACTTCCGACCGTCTATATTGGGAATCTGAGTTGCCGTAAAGCAAATTACGTCAAATAACTCATTATCCCTGTAGATTGTATTGAAGTTATGAAAATCTCTCCCAGCCGCACCCATAATAATAACTTTAATCCTCTTCATACAATTTGATTTCCTTATGATTTTTTTACGGATGATAGAAAAGCCGATTACTTTCTGTAATCGACATATTCGGATAGAATAACCGACAATTAGAGTGTAAACTTACGATTTTTTCCGATGGGACACAAAATTTTATGGATGCATCCGGCGCAGTTCACATCGATGACCGGGAGGGCTGTAAAGCACCTTGGACACCTTTCCACAAAAGGACTTTCGACCGCCAGTCCGCAACGGAGACAAGTTCTTTTCTCAGCCTGCAATGTTTCAGCAAGAGATCTCGTATTGGAGCCTACTTTTCCCATCTTTTTCCTCCTACATCACCAGGTGGGAGACAATACCACCGACGGTGAATGCAGCAAGCCATGTGCTGAGCCAGATGACCGTTCCGATCTTCAGACCGCGTTCTTTAATCATGACCACGAGCGATGCGATACAAGGAACAAACAACGTTATCACTATAAGGGCAACAGTAACCTGCAGGGGCGTCAGCGCGAGGTGGTAGAGACCGGCCGCACCAAAATCCCGTCGCACGACACCCATTATGAATGCCGTTGTGGCATCACCCGGGAGCTGTAACCAGTGAACCGTTACGGGACGCAGTAATTCGCGGAGCGCATCCAGGATTCCCGTATTCTTGGCAATACCTACAGCAAGCGCTCCGACAAAAAACCAGACTACCGCCTCTTTCATAAAGTTGAAGGTGCGCAGAAACATTTTTCGGGTTATATTCTCTAGCCTCGGCAAACGCATTGGCGGGAGATCGAGAAGCAGTGGAACCGGTTTGCCGTGC
>CAYGXH010000333.1:0-4020 GCA_964353675.1 uncultured Chlorobiaceae bacterium | reverse complement strand
GCGACACGCTGTAACTCGCCGCCTGAAAGTTCAGACGGTCTGTGATCTTTCCGATCACCCAATCCAACTTTGTTCAATAAGACTTCGGCGCGAGTACGAGCTTTGCCGCTTCCCTCACCAGCGATCATCATGGGAATCATTACATTTTCAACGGCGCTGAATTCGGGAAGCAGGTTGTGAAACTGAAATACAAAACCGATCATCGTACGCCGCCGTTTCGCAATCTCTTCATCAGTCAGCGCTGAGATGTCGTTCTCCTTCCAAAGTACTTTTCCCTCAGATGGTTTGTCCAGACCTCCCAATACATGGAGCAGTGTACTTTTGCCCGATCCTGAAGCGCCGACGATCGCGACCATTTCTCCCTTAACGACGGCGATATCGATTCCTCTGAGCACCTGAAGGAGCTGTCCTCCTTTCCGGTCGATAGAAAAACTCTTATGAATGTTACTGCCAGTTATTATCTTTGTTTCCATGTTATTCCCACCGTAATCCTTTTGCCGGGGCAATCGCAGCCGCACGTCGCGCAGGATACCACGCCGCCAGCCACGATAATCCGACCGAAGAACATCCAATCAAAAGAAAATCACTCCAGCGAATTTCCACAGGTATTGCGGGGATTATGTATACCGTAGTATCGAGAGGAAAAATATTGTATTTCATCTGCAGGTACAGAACCGTCATACCCATGGCAATTCCCGCAATCGTTCCCACAATACCGAGGAACAATCCCTCGGTCATGAACAGCCGGGATATGTTCTTCCTTGTCATCCCCATTGCCTGCAGAACACTAATATCGCGCTCCTTTTCAATAACACCCATCGTAAGCGATCCAAGCATATTGAATGTCGCCACAAGTATGATCAGGCTCAGGAGGACATAACCCGTCCATCGTTCAATTCTCATCACCGTATAGAGACTCTTGTGCAGATCAAACCATGTTGATACGACCGTACCCGCCGGAACACTCCGGAGCAGTTTTTGTTTAAACTCTTCCGATCGTTTGTAATCGTTAAGTCTCACTTCAATTCCGTCCAACCGGTTCTGAGCGTCGAAAACCTCGCGGGCGTCGCCGAGTGAAATGAA
Organism: uncultured Chlorobiaceae bacterium; assembly: GCA_964353675.1. GTDB lineage: Bacteria > Bacteroidota > Ignavibacteria > UBA10030 > SZUA-254 > CAYGXH01. Next base: position 2,937 of record CAYGXH010000333.1, on the reverse strand, counting down.
TGCATAGCTTCCGTCGTATTCCTTATTATTAGATTCGTAGATTCCCATAACACGGAACTTCATTCCTCTGGGCATACCGATGCCTGTAAATGCGGTCTGGATTGCCTGCGGACTATAAACGATGATATCGTTCCCTGATACCGCCGAAAGCCGGTCTGCGAGCGTCAGACCGATTACTATACCCGGCAGCCCGGAAGAATCACGGAATGCTACCTCACCAAGGACCAACCGGTTTTTCAGTCCCGTCACTTCTCCTACATCTGCCTGATCCATTCCCTTTAGATATACCACCCGATTGAACGATCCCGACGAGAGCATCGCTTTACCCGAAACAAACGGCGCGAAGGCATGAACATCCCCGGTTTTCTTAATATGTTCGACAGTTTGTGAATATTCCTCCGGAGCAAAACCGCCTTTCTTCTCTATACGCAAATGCGGATCAAATCCGATGAGAACAGACGTAACAACACCGCTGAATCCGTTAAAGACCGAGAGAGCAACGAGGAGCGCCGCTACACCGACGGCAATTCCTATGATAGATATATAACTGATGACATTAATAAAACGTATTTTTCTCTTCGCCCTGAGATACCGTCTGGCAACGAAAAATTCCACCGGTGTGATCATCCGAACCTCAGCGCTGTTACGGTATCAAGTTTCGCAGCCAATCGCGTCGGAATCATGGTCGTAGCCATACAAAGGATTAGTGCAATCACCGACACAAAAATAAAATTTTCCAAATCCATTGAAATCGGGACGGTATCCATGTAGTAAATGTCGGAAGGGATTGAGATGAGACGCATATTCTTCTGTGCCCAGCACAGCAGAAACGCGAGGATATTCCCCAATCCGATACCGACTGTCGCGATGAAGAGCCCCTGAAACAGAAATATTCGCCGGATGAGCCGCGGACCGGCTCCAAGCGCCTTTAAAATACCGATCGCTCGTGTTTTTTCAAGAACGAACATCAGCAGTGTGCCGATGATATTGAACACAGCGACGATGATGATAAGACTGAGCATAATTGGCGACATTTTTTGCTGCAGCTCAATCCACGAAAAGAGATTTCGGTACATCCTGAAAACCGTTCTTGCGGAGTGAGGGTAACCGAGGAGTTTTTGGATTTTTTCTGCAATCTGTTCGGATTCAGATACGTCATCCACATACACCTCATACCCCGATACCATGGAACCGAGTCCCAACAGCTTTTGCGTGTGGCGGAGAGGTGCGTATGCATACACATCATCGAATTCAGCCATACCCGACTCGTAAGTTCCAGTAAGGATAAACTTTTGAACAATCGGCTGTCCGGGAACCGAGCGTTCACCCGGTACAGCAAACAGAAAGAGCGTATCCCCCACAGCGCTGTTAAGACGAAGGGCAAGGCGTCTGCCTATGACGATGCCGGGCAGTGCATTTTCCTCTTCGGGAGAAAATTTACCCTCCATGAGGTACCTCTTCGATAACAGCATTTCACCTTCCCTCTCGATTCCTTTAAGGAAAACACCGTCGACTTCAGTCCTTGACCGTATCAGACACTCACGGGCAGCAAATGGGGTAATGCTGGAAATGCCGGGAACTTGGTTTTTTACTATTTCCATCGATCTTGTAGAATTGCCGAGGGGCTGACTCTGATAGCCGCGGACTTCAATATGCGACGTGAAGGAAATTACCTTTTCCCTGATTTCTCTTTCGAATCCATCGAGTATGGAAAGCGTGATGATGAGTGCGGCTGTTCCGAGAGTTACACCCGCAATTGCAATGATTGTGATAAATGACAGGAAGCCGCTTCTCCGGTGAGTTTCGATGTACCGTTTTGCGATGAAGAAGGATGTTTTCACGATGGGAGATTTACCCGCGAGAGCGTGTTATGTGCGCTCATATGAGATGAAGCGATAATCTTAATATTATCACACTTTTTGCCCATACATCATTAGAAAAGCCTTTATAAAATTATCAATCGCACCGTCCATTACTGCCTGCGTGTTGCTCGTTTCGATATCCGTCCGATGGTCCTTCACAAGATTATATGGATGAAACACGTACGAACGTATTTGGCTTCCCCATTCAATTTTTTTCTTAGTGCTCTCGATGGCTGAAAGTCTGGCGGCTTCTTCTTCTTTTTTTTGCTGGTAGAGGCGCGACTTGAGCATCTTCATTGCACGTTCACGGTTCTGGAATTGAGAGCGTTCCTGCTGGCATGCCACGATAATACCGGTGGGTATGTGCTTGATGCGTACAGCGGTTTCAACCTTATTGACGTTCTGCCCGCCCTTTCCGCCCGATCTGTAGGATGCAAATTCAAGGTCGGCAGGATTGATTTCAATTTCTACATCGTCTTCTACTTCCGGATACACAAATATCGATGCAAATGACGTATGCCGCCTCGCATTGGCATCGAACGGCGATATCCTGACCAGTCGATGGACACCCGACTCGGCTTTCAGGTATCCGTAAGCGTACTGTCCCTGCACTTCTATATCGGCGCTCTTTATACCTGCGCCCTCTCCCGCCGTCTCATCAAGGAGGAAAGTTTTGAAGCCTTTACGTTCGCACCACCGGAGATACATGCGCATGAGCATTTCAGCCCAGTCCTGCGCTTCCGTCCCGCCTGCGCCGGCATGGATTGTGAGGATACAATTCTTCTCATCATCCTCACCGCTGAGCATGTTCCGGAATTCCAATTCGGCAAGATCGCCTTCAATCCGGTTTACTTCTGCTTCAAGTTCAGCTGTGAATGATTCTTCCGAAGTCTCTGCCGCCAATTCACAGAGAGCTTTGGCATCATTGACCTCGCGGTGTACGGAATTCCATGCATCCACCCAGGATTTCATCTGGTTCAGTGTCTGCATGGTTTTCTGTGCTGCTACATTATCATTCCAGAATTCAGGGGCGTGAGTTTTTGTTTCGAGCTTATTTATTTCCTGTTCCTTGACA
>CAYGXH010000332.1:0-4021 GCA_964353675.1 uncultured Chlorobiaceae bacterium | reverse complement strand
ACCTCCGGCGATGTTCGATATCGGTAAGTCCTTCCGGGGAATCCCATGATCATCGCAAAGGATCCTTCGGTGTACCCCTGCATCGAAATCGGGAGGTATACTTTAGGTTTATACGGCACATTTTCCTTGGCATAGCGTGCATGTTTTCCGTCCGGTGCAACATATACCCTCATAAGAGAAAAATCACCTGTATGACGCGGCCAGTACCAGTTATCAACTTCTCCGCCGTAGTTTCCAATAGCCGTCGGAGGTGCGTAGACCAGACGAACATCACGGAATACTTCGAAGGTGAAAAGAAAATACTTTATGCCGTTGTAAAAATCTGATATCCGGCATTCATACTCCGATTCTCCCTTTTCCCTCTTTTCGATTTCTCTTATCTTCGCCTGAATCGCTTTTGATCGGCTGTCATCCGACATCGTATCGCTCACGGCGCTGAGTACTTCAGAAGTCACGTCCTTCTGACTCAGCACGATCTGAGCGCTGTAGGACGGTATCGAAATCTCCTCTTCTTTTGTCTTTGCATGGAATCCATCCTTCAGCCGGTCTTCTTCTACGTAGCTGACAGATTGTATCGCGCCATAGGCAACATGGTGGTTCGTGAGGAGCAATCCTTCCGCGGAAATGAAAGAGCTGGTCCCTCCGCCGAGGAGAACGATTGCATCTTTCAGACTCGTTCCCGACGGATTGTAAATCTGTTCGGGAGTAAGCTGCAGACCCGTTTTCTGCATCTTTTCCCATGGTAATTTATCAAGCTGGTTCATCATCCACATGCCCTCATCCGGAACAGTAAGCGCTGAAAAGAGGAGAATGATAATGACTGATGCAATGATGTGGTAAATCTTATGTCTCATAGAATCTCCATATATATATGTGACGAATAAGTCAGAATGATTTGCTGATTTCCGATTTCTGTCTCTGTCGATTTCCGATTTCTGTCTCTGTCGATTTCCGATTTCTGTCTCTGTTCAGACTCTGAAGTAATCGGAAATCTGAATCTGTACAACTTTGTATAAATTTCCGATTTCTACTGTGCTCGATCCGGGGTCAGAAATCGGAAATTGTTGGAATCGGAAATTGCCACTTACTTTATTCGGTGCAGAACACCGGGTTTTGGAAATGCTTTGCTATTTTCCGCATACTTAATTACTAACGCCTGAAGTTCTTCCGTGGAGGCAGTGAGTATAAGCTGTTCGTTTGGTCGCGCATGCTGGATTTTAAAAGCGTTGTTGTCGATCATCTTTTCAAGCCAGTCGTTATCGAGCATGGACAGTTTTAAAGTATCGCCTTCTATCCATAACCTGGATATTGTATGGATTGGGAGGAGGTGGTAGTTGTAAAAACCGTTTTTTACTTTTGTCTCGGGTTTATTCGGGAAGATATCCAGGAAAAAATACTTATCCAGTTTACCGAGTTGTGCGGAAAATATCACGGTGTCGCCGCACATCTTTATTCCGCCTGCCTCTTCATATTCTGCCTGATAATGATGCAACGTGTATTCTTTCTCCCCTTCTGCTACGAAGGTCCATGTATCTTTGCCTTCTTCCTCAATCCATGTGCCGATGAGTGACGGCATGAAAAAAAGGTCGTCTTCTGTGAAGAGCGGATAGAGAGACCGGATGCAACCCACCAGGGTGAGGAGGAGCAATATCGTTATAACGGCTGTTGCGCGGATCATGGCTAAGATTCTCTTTCCTGTAAATTAATAATCTGGAATGGTACTAGTGAATGTAGGGATTTTCGACTGAAGAAACAATGTCAGATCTAATATATCACCTTGCAAATCGACGATTATAATGGTATATTTTGCATATTAATCCCGCACTATACGGCGGGATTGTTTTTATTTTCCTGATAAAATGAACAATATCCGTAATTTTTGCATCATCGCCCACATAGATCACGGGAAATCCACGATCGCAGACCGGTTGTTGGAACATACCGGAACGCTCACCGAGCGGGAAATGAAGTACAATCAGGTGCTCGATGATATGGAGCTCGAACAGGAACGTGGTATCACCATCAAGCTCCATGCAGTCCAGATGAAATACCGGGCGAAGGATAATGTCCTCTATACTCTCAACCTTATCGATACGCCGGGGCATGTCGATTTTTCCTATGAAGTATCTAGATCGCTGGAGGCATGTGAGGGGGCAATTCTGGTTGTGGATGCTTCGCAGGGTGTAGAAGCCCAGACCATAAGCAACCTTTATCTTGCCATCGATGCCGGATTGGAAATCATCCCGGTTATCAACAAGATCGACCTGCCGGGAGCTATGATTGATCCCGTCAAGCACCAGATTATGGATTTAATCGGATGCCGCGAAGAGGATATCATTCTGTCGAGTGCAAAAATGAAAATCGGGGTGAGTGAGATCATCGAGGCAGTCGTCAGCCGGGTACCCCCGCCAAAAGGAGATCCGAACGCACCTCTCACAGCCTTGATATTTGATTCCATCTTCGATGCCTACCGCGGATCGATCGTCTATATCCGTATTTTCGACGGCACCTTGAGTGAAAAGGACGAGATTAAATTTTTTGCCACGGATAAAATATTTCACGCCGAAGAGGTTGGCATTCTCGAGATGCACCGAATACGGACACATCAGCTTTCGGCGGGAGATGTAGGATACCTCATCCCGGGAGCGAGGGATGTCCACGATACGAAAGTCGGAGATACTGTAACGAATGCTGCAATGCCGGCTGACGCGCCTCTCCCCGGATACAAAGAAGCAAAGTCCATGGTTTTTGCTGGTTTATATCCCGTCAATGCAGATAATTTTGCTGAACTCCGTGATTCGCTCGATAAATTACGAATGAATGATGCGTCGCTGTTATTCGAGCCCGAGACTTCAGTTGCGCTCGGTTTTGGTTTCAGAGCGGGATTCCTCGGACTCCTTCACATGGAAATTGTACAGGAGCGACTTGAACGCGAGTATAAACAAGAACTTATCACAACAGTACCAAACGTCGAATACCGCGTTTTAACGAGGGATGGTACTGTCGTGCTTGTTGATAATCCAGCCATGATGCCGCCCATGGGTGATATTGAATCAGTTGAAGAACCGTACATCAAGGCGCAAATCATTACCCCTGCGGAATATATCGGAAACATCATGAAACTCTGCACGGATCGCCGAGGTGTCTATATTACTACCACGTACCTGGACCCCACACGCGCCGACCTACGGTATGATCTGCCGTTGTCTGAAATCATATTTGATTTTTACGATAAGTTGAAGTCAATCTCACGCGGTTACGCATCACTCGATTACGAGTTCCTTGAATACAGAGATTCTCGCCTCGTGAAACTGGACGTACTCCTCAACGGTGAACCGGTTGACGCGCTGTCTACTATTGTTCATACTGATAAAGCATACGAGTGGGGGAAAAAGTTCTGTGGAAAACTGCGGAAACTAATACCCAGGCAGATGTTCGAAGTCGTCATTCAGGCCGCTATTGGCAGTAAGGTTATTTCGCGTGAGACGATTTCCGCCATGCGGAAAAATGTCATTGCAAAATGTTACGGTGGCGACATCACCCGTAAGCGAAAACTTCTCGAGAAACAAAAAGAGGGGAAAAAACGTATGAAACAAGTAGGCAGAGTTGAGATACCGCAGGAAGCATTCCTTGCTGTTCTTGCGATGGAAGAATAATTAACAAGGAAAATCATGGCTCTAAAAATAAAAGCAGCGCTTAAGGAATTCGCAATTGTCCTGGGTGCATTTCTCGTTCTTAATAGTTTTGTGGTCGCTTCTTTTGAAGTACCCACCGGATCTATGGAAAATGAAATCATGGCGGGCGATTTCCTCCTCGTCAATAAATTTATATACGGCGGCACGACTCCCCGGACAATTCCATTTACGAACATCAAAATACCGGCATTCAAACTTCCTGCATTCTGGTCGGTTGAGCGCGGTGATGTGATCGTCTTTATGTTCCCCGGCTACAGAGATGAAGTCGAAGCGAATCCGTTTGCTTATTACCTCAAGCGATGCATGGCATTGCCGGGCGATACACT
>CAYGXH010000331.1:0-4040 GCA_964353675.1 uncultured Chlorobiaceae bacterium | reverse complement strand
GTGAACTCCACCCATGAACCGCGGAATGGAATTATCCTTGCAGTGTAGATCGGCATACCGTTCGGATGTATGGTTTCGTCGAAGAACACGCCCGGCGAACGGTGGAGCTGGCTTACGACCACCCGTTCCGCGCCGTTGATTATGTATGTACCGCGATGCGTCATCATCGGGAGGTTGCCAAGGTACACTTCCTGTTCGATGGTATCTATGTAGGTCTTCCCGTCTTCACTCTTTGTGGATAGGCGCAACTTTGCTTTAAGCGGTACGGCATATGTAAGTCCGCGTTCCTGACACTCGACGATCGTGTATTTTGGTTTTTCGACGTAGTATTCGACAAATTCCAGTAGGTAGTTCTCCCGTGCGTCAGTGATGGGAAAACTGAGAATAAAAATCTGTTGCAGGCCCTTTTTTTGTCTTTTCTCGGGCGGACAGTGAACCTGGAGAAAATTCTCCCATGATTCAAGCTGAACGTTGAGGAGATCAGGGTATTCGACAATCGGGGGAATTTTTGAGAATGAGATTCGCCCGTTCATTGGAGTTGATACGTTCTTCACGTGCATCACCTTCTGTACCTGTTGTAGATAATTTTATGAGTTATCCCTGACAACCGGATTTTCACAGGGATAATAATAGTACACCGATAACCAGTCTGCAAGACTGGCTACCGGTGTATCGTAACGTTGAAAATGCCGTAGTGCATTATTTCAGTTCTACCGTTGCTCCTGCTTCTTCAAGTTCTTTCTTCAGTTTATCTGCTTCGTCTTTACTGATGTCCTCCTTCACGTTTTTCGGAGCGCCGTCAACGAGGTCCTTTGCCTCCTTCAATCCCAGTCCGGTGGCTGCGCGGACTACCTTGATCACATTTATTTTCTGGGCCCCGGTTGCCTTTAGGACAACGGTAAATTCTGTTTGTGCTTCTACCACTGCTGGTGCAGCACCGCCTGCTGCCGGCATGCCGCCCGCCATCATCATGGGCGCTGCGGCGGTAACGCCGAACTTTTCCTCGAGTGCTTTTTTCAGCTCTGCTGCTTCCAGTAGCGTGAGTTTTTCAATTTTTTCTACAATTTCCTGAACTGCTGACATTGTGTTTTCTCCTTAAACTAAGTTTTTTTACGCTGCTTTCTTTTTTTCTATTGCATCGATGACGTAGACAAGATCCCTCATTACCGCACTGATGGCGCCGACCACGCCGGAAATCGGGGACTGAATGCTTCCCAGAATTCCTGCAATCAATTCCGGACGCGACGGAAGCTGTGCAATCTGTTCAAGTTGCGTACCTTCGAACACCTGGTTCTCGATAATGCACACCTTAACGGCTAGCTTGTCGTGTTTGTCACGAAATTTTTTAATGATCTTCGCCGGTGCTATGGGATCATCATACCCGAATGCAATCGCCGTATGTCCGACTAATTTTGATACGATATTGTCGTATGCGGCACTGCTTTCGAGTGCTTTTCGGGCGAGTGTGTTTTTTACGACACGGTAATCTACATTTGATTTACGAAATTCCCGCCGGAGCTCAGTAACCTGCTCGACTGTAATTCCGGTGAAATCAGCAAAGTACATACCTTTCGCCCTCTGGATCATGTCTTTCACCTCTGCAACGATCTGTTCTTTTTCAGAACGTTTCATGATCACCTCGCGAATTATTCATACATCACCCGAGAAGCCCTCATCAGTAATGAGGCGGATGATTTTTGTATATGTGTTGAGTGCGTAATTCTTTTTCAATCTTATTTGACAATGAGAACACTTCGGTCTATCCTGACACCGGGCCCCATCGTGGTAGATATGGCGATACTCCTGACGTACTGTCCTTTCGATGTCGCGGGTTTCAAACGGAGGACCGTTTGCATGAATGCATTAATATTCTCAACCAATTTCTGGGCTTCAAAGTTCACTTTACCGATGGTGGCATGGAGAATTCCTGCCTTATCGACACGGAACTCAATTTTTCCAGCTTTGATCTCCTTGACTGCGCGTGCTATATCCATCGTAACCGTGCCGCTTTTGGGATTCGGCATTAGTGCCCTGGGACCGAGAACCTTGTCCAATTTTTCGAGATCGGCCATGACCTCCGGTGCAGCAATGATTACATCTATATCAGCCCAGCCCTGCTGGATTTTCTGGAGATAGTCCTGATATCCCACGTGGTCTGCGCCGGCGACCCTAGCTTCCTCGTCCTTCGGGGGCTTCGCTATGACCAGCACTCGGATTGCTTTTCCGATACCGTGAGGCAGAGCGACAGTACCCCTGATGGCCTGGTCTGCTTTCTTGGGGTCGACCCCTAGCCGTATAGCAATATCGACGCTCTCTACGAATTTTGCCGAAGCAATCTCTTTCACTTTACTGACAGCATCCTCGATAGAATACGCTGTCTTCAGATTGAATTTTGCCGCTGCTGCGGTGTAGCGTTTACTCCGTTTCATTTTTTGATCCTTTTATTTGTGGTGCGAGCGTCCCGCGGAGCGAGACGCTCCGCGGGACTCCCACTGTTTCTTTTCTCTTACTCTTCGACGGTGATTCCCATGCTGCGAGCTGTACCGGCAATCATGCGCATGGCTGCCTCGACGTCGTTTGCGTTCAGATCGACCATCTTCATTTCTGCTATCTCGCGGAGCTGTTTTTTCGTAACCATGCCGATTTTTGTTCTGTTAGGTTCACCGGATCCTTTTTCGACTTTAGCTGCCCTTGCGAGTAGTATGGAGGCTGGCGGCGTTTTCGTGATAAATGTAAATGATTTATCAGAGAACACCGTAATCACGACGGGAATGATAAGTCCCTGCTTATCCTGTGTTCGCGCATTAAACTGTTTGCAAAACTCCATAATATTGACACCCTTCTGTCCGAGTGCGGGACCGATCGGCGGTGCAGGGGTTGCCTGTCCGGCCGGGATCTGGAGTTTGATAAAACCGACGATTTTTTTCATAGTTGGTAATCCGTTTAGATTTTATTTTTCAATTTCTACTTGATTGAAATCGAGTTCGACCGGCGTCTTTCTGCCGAAGATGCTCACCATCACCTTGAGCTTCATCTTTTCTTCGTTCACTTCCTGAACAACACCGGTAAAGTTGTTGAAAGGACCGTCAATAACTTTGACAAGTTCACCGAGATGGAACGGGACTGCCATTACCTCTACGTCCTTGCGTTCCTCCAGCCTACCTATAAGACGGTTCACTTCATCATTCTGCAGCGGCGCTGGCTCGCTACGAGGTCCCACGAAGCTGATTACCGAAGGAGTGGACAGGATCAGGTGTTTCGATTCCTTGTCGAGAATGGCTTCCACCAGAATATAGCCGGGGAAGAAGGTTTTTGTTTTGCTCTTCTTTTTCCCCTCCTTGATTTCATAAATTTTTTCCGAAGGAACGAGAACGTTGGTTATGCGATCCGACATCTTTGTCAGCTTGATTTCACTGTCGAGGTGCGTTTTGACCTTATTCTCGTGTCCGGAATAAGTTCGTACGCAGTACCAGTGCTTTTGAGGTGATGATTCTTTCACAGTATTTCTCACCTACAAAACAGCTTTGAGAATATTACTTACAATCCAGTCGACACCGAAGACAAACAAAGCAATAACCGCGCAGACTACGATCACGACCATAGTCGATTCGCGGAGCTCGCCGGATGTGGGCCAAGTTACTTTCTTCATTTCTTTCACGGTATCAGTGAGAAACGCTACTATTTTTTCCTTCATGGTAAACCTTCAAGGTTGTAAAAACAATTGGGAGCACGTCAGGAGGGACTCGAACCCCCAACCTGCGGTTTTGGAGACCGCTGCTCTAGCCAATTGAGCTACTGACGTATAAATACATCATTTGGTCTCTTTGTGCTGGGTATGTTTATTACACCACGGACAGAATTTTTTATACTCGACTCTGCCCGACTGTTTCTTTTTATTCTTGGTTGTTGTATAATTACGGCGTTTACAGCCGGTACATTCGAGAGTGATTATATCTCGCATAATTTCTGTTCCTCTGAATTACATGATGCCTGGTGGAGCTTGCGATCGGGATTGAACCGATGACCTCATCCTTACCAAG
>CAYGXH010000330.1:0-4041 GCA_964353675.1 uncultured Chlorobiaceae bacterium | reverse complement strand
CTTCCCCGTCTTTCGTACTGAACCGAAAATTGTATCAACATCCAGCGGATTAATCGTGCGGAGGTCGATCACCTCCACACTTACTCCCTTTTCTTCCATCGTTCTCGAGGCTTCCAACGACCGCTGGACCATCATTCCCCAGGTTATCACGCTTATATCATCACCGGATTGGACTACGTTTGCTAAGCCAAAAGGTAATAGATAGTTTGAATCCGGTTCCGGTGCTGCTGCAAAACTCGCGCGATAAAGCCCTTTATGCTCCAGAAATATCACAGGGTCATCCGATCTGCATGCGGTCTTCAGGAGCGCTTTGGCATCAGCAGCGTTGGAGGGAATGACAATCCGCAAGCCGGGAATATGACTGAAAAAGCCCTCGATGGACTGACTGTGATATAATCCGCCGTGGATATACCCTCCGACGGCAACTCGCACGACCATAGGCGACGACCACTCATTGAACGATCGGAATCGCATCGTTGCGACCTCGTTCCTGAGCTGCATAAATGCGGGCCATATGTAATCTCCGAATTGTATTTCAACGACCGGCTTGTATCCCCTCACTGCGAGTCCGACGGCTGTACCGACGATGCTCGCTTCGGCAAGCGGTGAATTGAAAACCCGTTCCCAACCGAATTTTTTTGTCAACCCCTTCGTCGCTGTGAATACCCCGCCTTTGTCTCCTCCGGTATCCTCACCATAAATGAGCATCTTCGGATTATACTCGAGCTCCTCGGCGAGGGCATGGTTAATCGCATCAACCATTACGATTTTACCGCCTGTCGGTTCAGATTCGGAGAATCCGTCCCGTGCAACTATGACTCGTGACGAATACAGGTGTCTCCGGAGATTAGCAGGATCCTGCTGAGGTTCGGCGTCGGCTTTATCCGCCGCATCATCGATAAGCAATTGAACTTCTCGCTGGATACTTCTTATTTCATCATCTGAAGCCGCGCCGTTTTGAACGAGGTATCTTTCGAATCGCGGTATGGGATCGCGTTCACGGTCCTGCGCCAGATCCTCTTCGCTTCGGTACTTGCGTTGATCATCCGAAGAGGAGTGCGGCAAGAGACGAACGGTATGCGCAAGAATGAGGCTGGGTCCTTCCCCTTTGCGTGCATGTTCGACTGCTTCCCGGGCGGTTAAATAGGATTCAATAAAATCACAGCCGTCGACCTCGTACCGGTGCAAACCATCATACCCCGAAACCAAGTTATAGACAGAATCGGCAGCGGTCTGTTCCTTTTTGGTTACCGAGATTGCGTACTTATTATCCTGAATCACAAAAATTACCGGGAGCTTTTGCCGGGCCGCCCAGTTGACTGCTTCGTGGAATTCACCCTGACTCGTGGTTCCCTCGCCCGAGGAAACGTAGACCACCTCGTCGTTCCCATCTTTGATATTTGCAATTGCAGTCCCGACCGCCTGTAAATATTGCGTGCCTGTGGGACTCGATTGAGAAACGATCCGCCATTTCTTGTGTCCATAATTGAAAGGCATGACGAATCCGGCGCTGCTCGGACCGGATGCACGATGCATGGCTTCAGCTAAAACTTCCTTTACGGAATACCCCATGGTCAGGGCGTATGCAAGATCACGGTAGTACGGATACGACCAGTCGTCGCCGCGCTTCATAGCAAATCCGGTCGCTACCTGAATCGCTTCATGTCCTGAGCCGCCGATGTGAAAAAAAACCTTTCCTTGCTTCAGAAGAAGAAGAATCTTATCGTCTGTTTTTCGCGCCGTGTACATAAGCCGGTATGCTTCAAGCATACGCTCCTTCGGCAATCCGCCTGCGTTACTGTTACTTTGTACTTTCACACGATTTTTCTCCAGTATCTTGCCTGATTGTTTCATAAGCATTCCACTTTTTCATCCGTGAGTGTGCCGAGGTATTGAACAAATTCATCTTTAGTATAATGAATAACATCGTAGTCGAATATTTCTGAAAAATTCCTGATGATGCTTTTTACCACATCATCAGTGGTTATAATATTCTCCGACACCTTTTCCATAGATGTAATCCCCCGGTGAAAAATTCCACAGGGGATTATTCTGTCGAAGTAACTCAGATCAGTTGTAATATTAAGGGCAAAACCGTGCATAGTAATCCACCGGCTGACTTTAACGCCGATCGCGGCTATCTTTTCATTCCCGACCCAGACACCGGTGAAATCCCTGTCGCGATGAGCATCAATCCTATACTCACGGAGTGTTCGTATGATCACCTCTTCGAGATCGCGCAGGTATCTGTGAATATCAAGATAGTGATTATTTAAATCGAGGATCGGATATCCGACGAGCTGACCCGGTCCATGATACGTAATATCGCCGCCCCTGTCAATGTTGTACACTTCCACATTATTCTTTTCCAGTTCATCCTTGCATGCGAGGAGATGATCATCGCTTCCGCCTTTTCCGATTGTGTACACATGATCGTGTTCGTTTAGTATAAGAACGTCTGGAATTTTAGCTTCAGCACGTAGCGTAAAGATTTTCCTTTGCAGTTCCCATGTATCCCCATAGGAAGTACGTCCCAGGTTGACAAAGGCTACTTTTAACCTCACTGCTCTAACCTCACCTGCCCCTTCATTTCGTCAGATGTGAATTGAATGCCCGAGAGCATTTTCAGCGGCTTCCATAACTGCTTCAGAGAGTGTTGGATGGGCATGGATAGTATTTATGATGCCGGCCGGCGTTGTTTCCAGTGTTTTTGCAAGACCGAGTTCGGCAATCATTTCAGTCGCATCTGAACCGAGTATATGAGCGCCCAGAAGCTCGCCATATTTTGCATCGAAAATCAGCTTTACCAATCCCTCCGTTTCACCTATAGCCCGGGCTTTGCCGCTGGCAGTAAAAGGGAATTTGCCGATATTGAGGGTGTGACCTGTACTACGCGCCCGTTCCTCGGTCATTCCAACGCTCGCAACTTGCGGCTGGCAGTATGTACAACCTGGTATATTATCCCAGTCGATCGGCTGAGGATTTTTATCCGCAATTTTTCCGACGCATACTATACCTTCCCTCGAAGCGACATGCGCCAGCCAGGGCGGTCCGGCGACATCACCGATAGCGTAAATCCCATCGACATTCGTTCGGCCAAAGTCATCGGAGACAATCCATCCTTTTTCAAGTTTTACTCCCGCCGACTCGAGCCCGAGATTTTCTATATTCCCCCGGACACCGATGGCAACAAGCACTATATCAGTGATTAACTCTTTTTTTATATCCTTCGTAGTAATTTTAACCTTGACTTCTTTGCCGGTAGATACATTCTCAACTTTACTATCAGTGAGAATATCGATCCCTGATTTCTTCAAGCTACTTTCGAGCAATCTTGATATCTCTTCGTCCTCTGCCGGTAAAATATTCGGCATCATCTCAACGATTGTAACTTTCGTGCCGAATGCGTTATAGAGATATCCAAATTCCACGCCAATAGCTCCGGCTCCTATTATAACCATGGATGCAGGGGGATTTTGGAGAAGCATCGCTTCTGTGCTAGTGATAACCTGTTTACCGTCGATTTTAATGCCCGGTATAGTCCGCGGACGAGCTCCCGTAGCTATGATAATATGTTTGGCGCTCAATTTTTCAGATGATTTATCATTTTTCGCCACTTCAACCTTCCCTTTACCGGCTATCGTGCCGGTACCGGAAATGTACTCAACCGAATTTTTTTTGAGAAGATATTCTACGCCTTTGGAATTCCTGAGTGCTACATCGCGGCTTCGCTTAATGATTTTCGGAAAATCAAACTCAACGCCTTTAAGCGCGAGTCCGTATTCATCCGCATGTTTGCAGTGCAGGTACATTTCGGCGCTCTTGAGAAGAGCTTTCGTCGGAATGCATCCCCAGTTAAGGCAGACCCCGCCGACCTTATCCCGTTCGATGACAGCGGTTTTCAAACCCAGTTGAGCAGAACGGATGGCAGCCACATAGCCGCCGGGGCCGCTGCCGATAATGACCAGATCAAATTGTCGATCAGGCATAAAAGTTAAACAGAATAGTGAGCAATAGGCAAAACTTGCTTAAATAAACAGC
>CAYGXH010000329.1:0-4044 GCA_964353675.1 uncultured Chlorobiaceae bacterium | reverse complement strand
AAAGTGATTTTCAAAGTTGAAATTTCCATGAATCCGCTTGATTTGAAGGTTTGCGAATGATTGTTGAATTCTAGGCAATGGGAGTCAATAATCTTGATAACGGTTGGAATTGTCTGTATCAATAACTTCGAACAACTGTCGAATCTAGTTTGATTTTGAAGGAAATCAATCTTTCCGTACGTTGTGTGGCGTCCCCCCGCTACGGCTCGGGCCGATTCTGAAAAGAATTGGCCTGTTTTTTTTAATACCCCGATGTGAACCTGCAGCGTGAACACTACTCCCTATTAACATCTATTAAAGTTATTTATCTCAACATACCACTCCTAACACACCTCACACTAAAACAGCAATTACGAAACTTGGATTATCTTCCCGAGCTTATGACCGTATTCTAAATGTCGGGCTGACAATTGCGGATCTTGCAAGCGTATCTTATATAAAACCAGATCATATCAGCAAGGCGATTCAGTATCGGAGTTTGGATAGGAATTTGTGGTATACGTGAATATACACCTCAAATAACAGGAATGCGTATTCTGCCATTAAAATCGAGTAAGCTTACTGATGGAAAGAAATACTCAACGAACAAGCACTGATATCCTCTACTCTGTATTCACTTTTTACTCTTATTTTCGCTCTTATAGTCGTAAGGAGAAACGCAATTCTGTATTTGCTAATAGTAACTGGTGTCATATAATCTCCATTGCTTTATTTTGGATCTTTTCGTTGTATTTATTAGAATATTAATATGATATTTTCTCAAGAAATTTACTCGCCGGAGTTTTGTATAACGTCGCTGCTGTCTCACCGGGATGTTTCTTTAAGTAGTCACTAACCAAAATAAATCCAATTGTATAACCAGTATTAGGTGGTATAGTGTTTTTTAGCCCTACAAACCATTCCATATAATCATACTCCTTATCAAACCATATTTTTTCTGCTTTTGATTTCCACTCCCGATATTGCTCTTCCGATAACGCTTTGCAGTAAAAAGGAGTATCTATTTTACAAGCTTCAATCGCGAAATGACAGGCAAGACCTTCAGTAATCATTGATTCAAGAAGACTGTTGTTATAGCCGATCGCTCTATATCGGAGAGTGTGATGATATTCATGCGGAATAGTCTGAACTATGTGAGTCGTAATCGCTTCGTCAAATTTTGGATGAGCCGGATCGAGAAGGATATAAATATGTTTCGTATCCGGCGCGGCTCCGCTCATTCCTATTCTTGGAATTGTCTTTGATGGAAATACAAGGACTCTGACCTCAACATCTTGGACATCTATGGTTTTACTTGTTGTATCAATTCCGATCTTTATGCTCTTTATAATCTCCCGATAGTGAGAAGAATCTACTAAAGACATATTTCGGTGATAATATATTTTATTCGTCCGTATCGAATCGACGACATAAACATCATCCTGATTGAGAACATCCTGTTTTTTCTGGCACGAACAAGAAAGCAGAACAAATATTATCAGAATTATTTTATTTAATTTCATTACCTCTTCCGGATTGTTTTATAGATTTTTAAAAAGTAGGTTTTATTTATCCATCCTTGTCAATATTGTATGCGAGATTGCTCCGGGACGTTCATAAGTTGAGCTTAGGGTTTTATCAGAATTAAGTGCATAAGTTATTTTAACTTTTTGTTTCTCGTCAACTATAGTTAATGTTTGATTTTGGAATTTAGCCTTGTATCTCTGCCAGCCTGGCTTACTAACACCCCATTGATATGCAACACCCCACGAATAAACAACATCCGCTTCCAAGTCGTTATTTATTTTTTCAACGACCAGGATATTATCCAGAATACCATCCGCCACACCAGACCATTTGCCTGAGAATGATTTAAGATCTCTAGAAACATCCGAACCCAGGGTAATGATCCTCACATCATTCGGTAAGACCGGAGAAAAATTATTCTTTTCCAGCATTTCGGCAAATCTTTCCGAATACTTAAACTGATAGTTATCTCGGTTATGAAGCCATGTCATAACTTCCTCTAATGGTTCACTTGTATCGAGCCAATAATCGGGCATGTATCCAACACATTCCTCCAATCCCGGTATAATTAAAAATTGGCGGGGGAGTTTTGCGATAAACTTTGAGTGTGGGAGATAGAATTCGCATGCGTCTGAAAACTGCGCAACACCTCCGGTATTTTCACCAATAATAATTCTGTTCCTAACCGATTTTGATGCCCCGATCATTCCTTCACCGGCAGATAAAATTCTTCGGTTGGTCAAAAATATTAATGTTCCATCGAAGGTGCCTGATGCAGATTGGTTAACCGATCCGAATTCCCAATATTTTACAGGATTAGATTTGTATTCATTAAATTTACTGGCATTCGACTTTATCTTATTTTTAAATTGAGGTGAAATATCAGTCATCTTACTCAGATCATATTTTGCAAAATATTCTGCTATCGCAGGCGAGGTTAGCATAGCCCAGTTGATTTCCCATTCTGAATTTCCGTTCAGGTTCTGCATAAAGGTCTGCGGAAAAACAGAAGAACCTCCCCCGTTATAAAATAGGTTAATTATTAAGATCTTCTCGTTTTTCAATTCGGTTCCAGCATCCATAAATTTTTTCATTTCAGGATAAAGATTGTCTGCCGAACTGGTGATTCTCAGGACAGGGATATCCTTTACCCGATTTATATAGAAAGGTTTTGGGTCGTTGAACCTGGAATACATCAACCGGCTTTTGTGAAACGTAATTTCAATCACCCGGTTATTGAAAGACAGCTTTACAGAACTCACATTCTCCGGCGATAATATGCCAATAAAATATTGTTCTTTACCGGTCGCGGAGAGCGTTTTGAATAAATAATCAGCTGCATCACTCTGAGTAAATAAATCTCCCAACCTGACCGAATCGTTTTTACTATCAATAACTTTGAGCAAACCATTCTTTGATTTTTCAACCAGAACATCACAGTAATAAACAGCTTTATGCCTGTATGCCCAGTTGTAGATATCTCCAATTAAAGCGATATGCCCGTCGAAGATTTGCCTGAATATTTTAGATAGTTCATGCTCGAAATCGTATGTAGAAATGGTATCCTTATCGGAAATATAATCTCTCATTTCATCAAAGAAAGATTTGAAGTTAATTCCCTTTGATTCCCAATATTCATAACCAGCGTAGGAAGTACTGAACAGATATTCAAACATATCTATATCTTCCATTGCCTGTTCTTTTGTGATGAAGGCGGGAATTATCAATTTATCTCCGCCATGGAAGGGTATGATTTCTTTGTAAGAGACTGGAACCGAGTTTTTAGGGATGTAATTTTTATATTCTTCCGGGATTGCTTGTGACTGGAAATTTATTTTACAGGCGTTAAGTAACAAACTTATTATTCCAGACATAATAAAAACGGTTAGTTGTAAGTTCATATCTTTAATCATTTTAATTTCCATTATTTATTTTTTCCATATATGTGTTCCGTACCTCATCTAATTTCTGAAATGATGGAATGCTCAATGATTTTAAAATATTCATAGCACTGTAAAGTGGTTGTTAAGTCTTTCTAAGTCTGCATTTTTTTATTTGATTCAATTGCGCGGACAAGTGCTTCCGGTTCGTCTGTGCCTATACGGAATCTTTTTCCGTCTTTTATGGTTAATTCCACTGCTCTAAAGCCCGAAACATTCCACAGCCAATACTGCCCTGGAATCCAGCGAATTCCCCATCCAGCATACCAAGGATTTTGAACTGCCCTTACCGATTGAATCTCAGAAAGGGAAATATTCTTTCGAATGAGACCAATTCCAAAGCAACATGTAATTATGTTATTCTGTATTTCTACCGTTAATGCATAAAAAAGAGCCAAAGCGGCAATGAAGAAAATCAGAATTAGGGTAAACACAAAAGTATAAACTCCCTTTAACATGAATTGAGTGAACACAATTATGAAAAACACTACTAATGGAATGATAATGACGAATCCTATTTGTTTATGATGGTATTGCATATTTACTCCTTCAAAAATATCCTTAGGCTAGCGGAAATATTAAAATCTATAAAACTTTT
>CAYGXH010000328.1:0-4056 GCA_964353675.1 uncultured Chlorobiaceae bacterium | reverse complement strand
TGTCGCGTTCGCCGATGTACGCGAAGGTATGACCGTCCTCGATCTCGGTGCGGGTGCGGGCATTGATTGCTTCATCGCCTCAAAGTATGTGGGTAAGACCGGACGCGTGATAGGTCTGGATATGACCGAGGAGATGATCCATAAGGCAAATGAGAACAGGGGAAAAGTCGGCATCGCAAATGTTGAATTCCGCCTCGGTGAAATCGAATCGCTTCCGGTAGACGATCGATCAATCGACCGGGTGATAAGTAATTGTGTAATCAACCTCGTCCCCGATAAAGGTCAGGCTTTTCGGGAGATATACAGAGTTCTGAAACCTGGTGGGAAGTTCACTGTATCGGACATAATGCTTGATGGAGAGATATCTGAAAAGGAACGGGCAGACGCTTCTCTCTGGGCAGGGTGTATCAGCGGCGCGCTTCAGCGGAAGGATTACATTGATAAGATCAAGAGCGCAGGTTTCAGAGATATAAAGATACTGGCGGATAAAAAGTACGATTATAAATTGAGCATGGGCGCAGGAATATATTCTGTGACCATTAGCGGGACGAAGTGAGCAATGAATACTACCTCGGCCCGCGCCCGCCCGGGTATCGGCAGCGTTTAGTGTGAAAAAGAAAATTCTAATTCTCTGCACCGGCAATTCCTGCCGCAGCCAGATGGCGGAGGGATTAATGCGGTTTTTCGACCAGAACCTTGCAGTTCATTCCGCGGGCACGAATCCGGCCGGTCACGTGCACCCGAAGGCTGTCCGTGTGATGAAAGAGCTAGGGATAGATATCGGCGATCATGTCCCGAAAAACGTGAATCAATTTCTCGATGAACCATTCGATTATGTAATCACAGTATGCGATCACGCAAAAGAGAGTTGCCCGGTATTTTTTGGAAAGGTAAAACACCGGTTACACATCGGCTTCGAAGATCCCGCCAAGGCTATCGGGTCTGATAAAGAAATATTATCCGTATTCCGTAAAGTACGGGATGATATCAAGAATAGATTTTACGAATTCTATACATCCATAAAAAATAAGGATTAGTATGAATACTATTAAAGTCTATGGAAGCGGCTGTTCAAATTGCCTCAACCTTGAGAGTATGTGCAATGAAATCATACGTGAATTAGCTATTGATGCGAAGGTCGAAAAGATCTCCGATCTCCAGGAAATCATTAAAAAAGGAATCATGTCCACGCCAGGGCTGGAAATAAACGGTAAAATGGTATCAAGTGGAAAGTTACCCACAAAATCCACTCTTGTTCACTGGATCATGAATGCTCTCGCAGACGCGGAAAACAAATGACGTTGAAAAATAGATTTCTATTTCTCTTATCTGCATTATTACTCTGGATGCTGGTTTACATCCGGCTGGATTGGATAGCTGATAGCCTAACATTCTCGCTATTCGGTTTGAGGAGAGGTGCTGCCATTGCCGAGGCGATAAGATTCTTTATCTACGAAGTACCTAAAGTACTGTTGCTGCTCACCCTGATCGTTTTCATAGTAGGCATAATCAGAAGTTATTTTTCACCTGAACGTACGCGGAAATTACTTGGAGGGAAAAAACTTTTTACTGGAAATGTTCTTGCAAGTTTACTTGGTGTTGTCACACCTTTTTGTACATGTTCGGCAATCCCGTTATTTCTGGGATTTGTTGAAAGCGGCATTCCGCTGGGTGTAACGTTATCGTTTCTAATTGCGGCGCCGATGATAAATGAAGTTGCGTTGGTTCTTCTATTCGGCCTGTTTGGATGGCAAACCGCTCTCCTTTATATGTCGACAGGTTTATTAATCGCGATCATATCCGGTTACATTATTGGCAGGTTAAAGCTTGAGGAGTACGTTGAACCATGGGTATTTGAAGTTAAAGCGGGACGGATTGAGACACAGGAGGAGAAAATTACTTTCAATGAAAGAATCACAAGCGGTATTAATGCGGTAAGCGATATTGTCGCAAAAATCTGGATATACATTATTATCGGAATTGGTGTCGGCGCTGGAATTCATGGGTACGTCCCGGAAAATTTCATGGCGTCGTTAATGGGAAAATCGGCCTGGTGGTCTGTCCCCGTTGCAGTTATTATCGGTGTGCCAATGTATTCCAATGCTGCAGGTATTGTACCGGTGGTTCAGGTGTTATTGGAAAAAGGAGCTTCTCTCGGTACTGTCCTGGCATTTATGATGAGTGTAATTGGACTTTCGCTCCCCGAAATAATTATTCTGAAAAAAGTTCTTAAGATACAACTCATTGCTATATTTATCTCCATCGTTGCAATAGGAATTATTTTAGTCGGATATTTATTCAATATAATATACTGATGAATAACATTATGAAGCACAGAATATACTGCATCGTCATAGTCGTCGCACTGCTCGGGTCGTTAACGGTATTGCATTCGCAGCAAAAAAAAGATATCATTCCAAGGATCACATTTGTGGAGCTGGGATCCGTAAAATGTATTCCATGCCAAAAAATGCAACCGGTAATGAAATCAATCGAAGAAAAATACGGTGATCAGATAAAAGTAGTCTTTCATGATGTATGGAAAGAAGACCAAAAACTATATGCAACAAAATACAGAATCAAATTGATCCCAACGCAAGTATTCCTCGATTCAACCGGGAAAGAGTTCTTCAGGCATGAAGGTTTTTACCCTGAAGCTGAAATAGACAAACTGCTTCAAAAAAAGGGATTGAAACCAGCAAAAAATAAAGAATAAAATGATAGAACAAATATTTAATATACTTTATGATTCATTGAACGGTGCCGCCTGGATCGCCGTTCTGGCGTCGTTTGCCTGGGGAATATTGTCGATACTTCTTTCTCCTTGTCATATGTCAAGTATACCGCTTATTGTCGGATATATCACTTCTCGCGGTAAATTATCCGTCGGCAGATCATTTAATATCGCCCTTGTATTTTCTTTAGGAATATTAATTACCATCGCTTCAATCGGAGTTATTACCGCCTCGCTCGGCAGATTGATGGGTGATATAGGTAATATCGGTAATTATCTTGTCGCGGGAATTTTCTTTTTAGTTGGTCTTTATCTTCTCGATATTATAAAGCTTAACTGGAATGCCGGTATCGACCGTACGAAATCAACTGGTTTATTCGCCGCACTCATTCTTGGATTGTTATTCGGTCTTGCCGTTGGGCCGTGTACATTCGCTTATATGGCACCGGTGCTTGGAGTTGTATTTCAAACGGCACAAACAAATTATTTACTCGCCGTAGTTTTTCTCCTCGCATTTGGAATCGGGCACTGTTCAGTTATAGTTGGTGCGGGTACGCTGACGGGAAAGGTACAGAAATATTTGAATTGGAGTGAAGGAACGAAAACAATCATCTGGGTAAAAAGAATTTGTGGCGCACTAGTAATACTTGGTGGTGTTTATTTAATTTGGAACAATATTTAGAACTGTTATCATGAGCACTCTGACAAAACGATTATCATTTCTCGATAGGTATTTAACATTATGGGTATTTCTTGCGATGTTCATCGGGGTCTTTTCGGGATATTTGTTCCCGGGGATTGTACAATTCTGGAATTCATTTCAAACTGGAACTACTAATATTCCTATCGCTATTGGCTTGATTCTGATGATGTATCCACCCCTTGCGAAGGTTAAATATGAGGAGCTTGGGGATGTTTTTAAAAATGTAAAAGTACTCTCCCTTTCACTTGTGCAAAATTGGATTATCGGACCGGTTCTAATGTTTGGTCTGGCAATAATATTTCTCAGGGATTATCCGGAATACATGGCCGGATTGATTATGATCGGGCTTGCGCGCTGCATCGCTATGGTAATTGTCTGGAATGAACTGGCAGATGGAGATACTGAATATGCGGCCGGTCTGGTGGCATTTAATTCTATATTCCAGGTGCTTTTCTTTTCAGTGTATGCTTACCTTTTTTTAACTGTCTTCCCTGCATGGCTGGGTATAAAAACATTTAGCGTTAATGTAACAATCGGACAAATCGCCGAGAGTGTTTTCATATATCTCGGTATTCCATTTATAGCAGGTATATTGACGCGTTTCATTCTCCTTAAGCTA
>CAYGXH010000327.1:0-4079 GCA_964353675.1 uncultured Chlorobiaceae bacterium | reverse complement strand
TTGAAGCAGTAGGAATTGGTGAAACGCGTCAGCAATTTTCGCAGGTGAGGAAGTTAATCATAATAAAATAAAGAGAACATCTGCCTATATCCCGATTCGCGGGATTTCCGCCTCCGCTTCGCTTCTGCGGATAAATCGGTGGTCAGGCCGGCAAACATCCTACTTTTAATGAGGGAGATCGCGCCTAAGCTTCAGCGGGAAGGTCTGGGCTTAAACCAATAGCGATTTTGTCACAAAGTACTAAGTACGAAGTACAAAGTACGATTTTTTCTTCCTTGAAAATCCAGAATAATTTTTGTACATTTAAAAACTCTAAAATCTAAACCAATTCTTCAATTAGAGCACTGGACAGGTAGCTCAGTCGGTAGAGCAACGGCCTGAAAAGCCGTGTGTCGCCAGTTCAATTCTGGCCCTGTCCACATTAGAGGGTACTGATATTGTTCAGTACCCCTTTTTATTTATTGAACTTATGTGTCGCCAGCCTGTCCGACGTCTTTTTGGCAGATTCCCCGACCGACCGCCGAATAGTGGATCAAACTAGGTCAGGCGGACTTGTCCATACGAAGAGTGCCATAAAATAGCACTCTTTTTTAATTGATTTTAATCGAAAAACCGACTACATTCTCCTGTTCATATCAAAGGGAATTATGATAGGGCAAACCGTATCGCATTACAAGATTTTAGAGAAGCTCGGCGAAGGAGGAATGGGAGTTGTTTACAAAGCCCACGACTTGAACCTCGACCGATATGTTGCATTGAAGTTTCTGTCCCATGATCTATTCATGTCAAAAGAAGAGACTGCACGTTTTCAACAAGAAGCGAAAACAATTTCTTCTCTGAATCATCCTAATATCGAGATTATTCATGATGTTAATGAGGATAACGGCAAGAAATTTCTTGTACTAGAATACATCTCCGGCGGTACCCTTAAGGCAACACTGAAGCAGTTAAAATCAGAAGATAAAGAGCTTTCGATTTCTAACGTGCTTGAGTACGGTATTCAAATCGCTTCAGCACTGGCTCATGCACATAATCATCAGATAATCCATCGTGATGTGAAGTCGGAAAATGTAATGCTCACCAATGAAGGTATTCAAAAGATTACTGATTTCGGACTGGCGAAACTGAAAGGGTCGGTTCACATTACAAAGACTGGTAGCACAATCGGGACATTGGCGTATATGTCGCCAGAGCTATTGCATGGCGAGGAAGCTGATCACAGATCTGATCTATTTTCGTTTGGAGTTGTGCTCTACGAGCTTACTACCTTGCATTTGCCGTTTCGTGGAGAGCACGAAGCTGCTCTGACATACTCTATTGCTAATGAGGCACCTATTCCAGTCAGATCACTTAGGAACAACATTCCGGAAAAGTTGGAGCATATCATAAATAAATGCCTCGAGAAAGATAAGACAAAGCGGTATCAAACAGCAGAGGAGATCGTTTCAGATTTAAAGAATATTCAAGGGGAAATAACCGGTAGTGTGATAACCATTGTGAAACGATCAAAGTTACCATGGATTGTCGCTGCCGTTTCTGTTCTGTTTATTATTATTCTATATTTATTCCTACCATCCGTAAAAACATCTAATCTAAACAGCAAGACGATTGCTGTTTTACCATTTGCAAATATGAGCGGTAATGCCGAAGATGAATATTTTAGCGATGGTATTACAGAAGATATTTTGATGCAACTTTCTAAAATTGCTGATCTCAATATTATTTCGCGTACAACGATTATGCATTATAAAGGTTCAAAGAAGACCTTGCGTGAGATAGGCAAAGAACTTAGTGCCGGTATTATTCTGGAAGGAAGTGTACGAAAATCAGGAAATCGTATCAGAATCGTCGGCCAGTTGATTGATGCCAACAACGACAGGCATCTTTGGGCGGAGACGTATGATCGTGAGATAAAGGATGTTTTTGAGGTCCAGAGTGATGTTGCTCAGAAAATCGCCTCTGCTTTAAAGGCAAAACTTACAAACACAGAGAAAGGACTCATTGAAAAAAAGCCAACCAATAATCTTGATGCTTACGCCTACTACCTTCGTTCCAGGGAACATTCAAATAAGTTATCATTTGAGGATGATAAGATTGCAATAGCCCTTTTAACCAAAGCTATTGAATTAGACTCCAACTTTGCATTGGCATATGCCGATCTTGGCGTCGCTTGCGGGAATTTATACACTCTTTTTTCGAGAAAAACGTTACTCGATTCGGCAGTCATGTTTGCTAAGAGAGCTATCTCAATTGATCCAAATCTTGCACAAGGATACAATTCTCTAGGATCTACTTTTCAATTTCTCGGAAATCTTGATGAAGCGATTAAAAATTATGAGACATCAATATATCTCAATCCTAATTATTTTGCACCGGTAGTAAATCTAGGATCGATCTATTATCTTCAGGGGGATTATCCCAAGGCAGTTCGATATCTAAAAAAATCGATCCTGCTTAATCCAATAGCTATTTCTCCATATTTAACAATTTCAAGCATCTATATTAGCTTAGGTGATCTTCAAAAAGCCCATTTTTACATAAAGAAGATTAATGATATTGATACACATACACGTTCAGCATCTCAGGTTTTGACTTTGTTGGGATTATTGTTCCTTGAGGAGGGGAAATCGCGAGAGGCAAGATCGTATGCAGATACACTTGTTTCTATCTACCCCGACAATAACTTGAATTATAGTTTCGCCGGGGCTGTTCAATTATTTTTTGGTGATTTGCAAAGAGCCAAGTATTACTTTGAGAAAATTGTTAATCAAGATTCTGCATCTTGGAGTCATCAATCCATACCGGGAAATAATACGACTTATCTCGGATATATCTTTTTCATGGAGGGAAAGAAAGAAAAAGCACAGAAACTTTTCAATAATAGCATTAAAAGAGATCTACAAGATATAAAAGATGTCCCCACGGAGTTTTCTATGGAATATGACCTTGCCGGCATATATGCAATCTTAGGAAATAAGCAAGAGGCCTACGCCAGATTAGAAAAAGCCATTGATAAAGGATTCAATGATTATCGTTTTATTATGATCGATCCTGTGTTTGAGAATATCCGTAATGATGAGCAGTTCAAAAGAATCATTACAAAAATGGAAGATAAAATTGGGGAGCAGCGTGCGCTCGTAGCTCAGATAGAAAATGGGGAAAATAAATAATATGAGGAATGATTTTAATTAACGGCTCTTCCAGCCGATACTCACCTTGGAAAAAACCTTCTTTTAAACCCGATTTTAAGAATTTCTAAATCGGATAAATCGAGATGTTAATAAAATTGCTAATTTTCTTCGATGTGTTGATAATTATCTTATCGATACCTTGACATTTGATGGAATATTTAATACTATCCCTCAATAGGGTAGGGGAGAGAAGTGAGGGATTTGTTCGTTACGATTATATCGTAATACTCTATTCTCTTAATAAATTCATACATCATCAAATGTACCTTATCCGCAAATAGATACAAAACAAAATGGTAATAAATTATGGTCGGGATATAATTCATCCATAGGTGGATAAAAAGATGTAATAGGTATATTGCATTATTACCTAACATTAGTAGCTGTATAGGATATTACGGGGAGAATTATTGCATGTCGATTTATGGGTACCCATAAGGATCAATTTATTAAACGCGGCTATTTTGATAAACAGACAACATTCATTTTACTATCAAATTGAAAGGTTATTTCCATGGTAAGGTCACTTAATTATGCTTGGATTCTTACAGGAATATTTCTAATTGCATTTTGTACGAACCCAACTTCCGCACAATTTACAGATGAGCAGATTACCCGAACCGCGTCATCTTCCCTTCAATCTTTTCTCGAAAAGATACCTCCAGGTTTAGAGGAACAATACGGCTTTTCAAATCGGACAGAAATCACGGAAGCAACCGTGGGTAAGCCATACCGCATCTTCACCATTCATCCGGATTCGATCAAGAATGGAATTCCTGAGGGTAAAGGGCATATGATACCGCTCGATGAATGGAGAGTACCAATCGTTGTTCGCGACGAGTATAGGGCACTGTTAACGGTGGCGAAAGTCGAGAATAATCTTCAGGT
>CAYGXH010000326.1:0-4104 GCA_964353675.1 uncultured Chlorobiaceae bacterium | reverse complement strand
CAATGAAGAGGCCATTTTGTTGTCGCCAGCCCACTAGCAAAGCAGAGAAACCGCTCGTGTTTGTTCCAGCACCATCGCCTGTTCCTTGTCCTACAGCTTTTAATGCGTTTCCATCACCACCTACAGATGTGCTACATGATTCAAATTCTACTAATGTGGGTATATGCCACCCCGGTGGACAGATACCTTGAACGTCCTCTGTGCCCACATATTGCTTAGCTTCACTCAATTGATACAACCCTCCGTATGTATCACAATAAATCGAATCATCATTGTAGCAATATTTCTCTATAACGCCGTTATTTGTTTGAGTTTGATCTCCATTTATTCTCGTACCGATGTCGAGATTTTCCTTCAGCCAGCATTGAGTTCCAATCTGTACTGTACTGTATGTTTTACCCTCATATTCCACTGTCGGAATCCCGACGCAAGGTTTTCCTCCACCCTTGCCCGAATCAGAACGCAAAATGATGTAACCATCCTGACTAACTTTGACCCAGTATCCAAATCCCGGTTGTATTGTATCTGTCTCCTGATACCCAATCCCCTGTGCATAGCCATAAAATCCGGATACAATTATTCCGGGCGAAACAGTAGTGATTGAATCTATAGCAGCCGGTCTTGATAAAGATCCGATAATATTCCAACCGGCTCTGACATCAATTGTATCAATATAAACTAGTTCACCAGATATGGGAATAGTCTCATTTGAGTCAAACTTCAACCAGAATCCGTACCCATTTTCCAATGTCTCTTCCGACAGGTAGCCGTCTCTATATATGAATGCCCATGAAGTCGCGGACGGGAAGAGAGTACTTTTTATACTGTCGGTAACTATCAAAGGAAGCGACACCAAATTTCACCCGGTTTCGACTACTATTGAATCTGTGCTCAAGATTCTGTAATAGCCCTGCGAAACCGGTTGTGCATTTCCCAGTTGGGTAAAGAAAATTAAAAATAACAACAATCGAAGAAGATTCTTCGTGCGGCAAGGTAGAATTATTTTCTCCATTTTGTCCTCCAATGATAAATTTGCTAAAAGCAAAGATCGGAGAGCATAGAGTTGCTAGCACTGAGGTGTGAGCCATGAGCACTGGATATGATACCCTTAGCTCTATGCTCTACGCTCTTCGCTCCCTAATGACAAATGACCAATGACAATTGACGTTTTCCTGCGTTAATCCTTCACACATCTTACATTAAAACCATATAACTTATCATTATAGCTTATGCCGATATCATTATATTCATAATACAAACTGAAATCATACGGATAGTCCGTATAGGGTTCGGGACCCCGGGTAGAGCTCCAAAATGATGTGAGGGTGTATAAATTCTCAAATACACCGTTGTAGCCGTCGCCCGCAATCACGGCAGAAAATCCGCTCGTATTTGTTCCCTCTCCATACCAGGATCCTACTCCTAACACTTTCAATGCGTTGCCGTCACCACTTACGGTCGTACTACATGTCTGAAATTCGGCGTAAGTCGGTACATGCCAACCCGTCGGACATATTCCCTGCGCGCCCTCTGTTACACTGTATTGCATCACCTCATCCCACCGATAGTATCCGCCGTAGATTTTACATTTCGAGGAGTCATCATCGTAACAATACTTTTCTATTATACCATTGTTGGCTTGATTGGAACTTACATTTATCATTGTACCGACATTAAGATTTTCTTTTAGCCAGCATTGACTACCGACTTGAACCGTATGGTACGTTTTGCCTGCATACTCCACAGTCGGGATTCCTTCGCAAGGCGTTCCCCAGAAACCTGTTGTGAAACTCCAGACAGGTCCGGCTGTTGAATTGTCGTGGTCATCCTTCGCGACAACTTTCCAGTAATAGGTTGTGCTTTCTTCAATACCACCAACGGAATAATATGTTTCAGTGATATCCGAACCAACCTTTGTTACGGGTGGATTATCAGTATCCAAATAGATATTGTACGTTATCGGGTCCCCTTCAATATCACTGCACATCCAGCTCATCTCCAGGAATGTCGGCTGATCTACAGACTGGTTTTCCGGAAAAGGCACCTCCGGTACGGACGGCGGACGGTTTGCCGCTCCTCCATGCCAGATACAACGTACATTAAATCCGAACTCCGAAGCGTCTGCGTATAAGGAAATACTATTCGCTCTATACCATAGTGAAAAATCATATCCTTTAAGGAAACCTCCATACATCCCACCTGTGGAACTCCAGAAATAGGTGGTAGAATCAACATAAAAAAATTCGCCCGAATAATCTCGTATCCCTGAAAGCAGTGCGGAGAAACCACTTGTATTAGTTCCGGCTCCCTCTTCACTGCCCTGACCGATAGCCTTCAAAGCATTCCCATCATAATTTACCGTTGTAATCAATGTTTCAATCTCGGCATATGTCGGCATATGCCATCCGGGCGGACAAATACCTTGCGTCGCGGCTGTCAGCGAGTATATCATTGCTTCATTCCATTGATAAAATCCTCCGTAGATATCACAATTTGCGGGGATATCATTGTAACAATACTTTTCAATCGTATCGTTATCGGATGATTCCTGGATGCCATTGATCATTACTCCCACATCAAGATTTTCTTTCAGCCAGCATTGACTCCCAACCTGTACAGTATTATATATTTTACTTTCGTAATCTACAGACGGAACACCGCGGCATGGTCCACCCGTTGCCGCATCCAGGATGATCGTACCTTCCTGATTGACCTTAACCCAATATCCCAAGCCGGGTCTGATCGTATCTGCCGACTGATATCCTCCTCCGGACGAGTAATAAAAAAAGTCTGAGGTGATAATACCAATTGGGTTACTCCGAATCATATTTACCGCAGATGGAGCTGTCAGAGATCCAACGAGATTCCATCCCTGTTGAACTTCGATCGCGTCGTATAATACAGTGTCGCCGGTAACAACAATATTTTCAGCGGAATTGAATTTCAGCCAGAATCCGTAACCATTCGTGAGCGTGTCTTCTGCGATATATTCATTTCTATAGATGAAAGCGTCAGATGCGGCTGATGGAAAGAGTGAGCTTTTCAGACCGTCAGTAACCTGCATGGAAAGCGACAACAGATTCCAACCCGCTTCGACTTTTATCGTATCAGCACTTAAGACACTGTTGTCATCATCCGATATCGGTTGGGCGTTGCCCAGACAGACGCATAAGAATATTGATAATAAACAGCAGGAGATATTCTCCCGACAAAACCGAACCATTGTTTCCATCACTTTTCTCCCCCTTAATTGAGGTTAAAGAATTATTCAAGCTCACAGCAGTGAGCATAGAGCGAAGAGGTAAAGCAAAGCGTTCAACTTCTGACTGAACCAAACTTCCGATGTTCTCTTCCTGTAATCAGAGACAAACATCGGAAGTTGTCAATACTTCTGCGCGATCCTCTGCGCTCTTCACTCTCAGCTTCTCATGAAGTACAAGAACCAAATGACCATTGACGAATGACCTTTTTAATCTTTCAGACATCGCACGCTGTATCCCATACCCTTCGGATTTCCAGCCCGACCGGGCACCCCCCATGAAGAGAACAGAGCAATACAGTAAACATCTGAAGAAATAGTCTGCGTCGTGCTCCAGAAAAATGTGCAATCCGTCAATTCGAAAAAACCGCCGTTTACATGGTGATAGCCGGTCAATAATCCGGAAAATCCGCTTGTATCTGTTCCGATCCCGTCGAAGTTGCCCTGTCCTACCGCTTTCAACGCATTTCCGTCGCCATTTAAATAAGCTAATAAAGTATCGAATTCCGATAATTTCGGTATATGCCACCCCTCCGGACAGATACCTCGTGTTCCCTCTGTCGTATCATACTGCATCACTTCATCCCAGATATATAATCCTCCATATATATTGCAATATGTTGTATCATCGGAGTAACAATATTTTTCAATAATACCGTTATTGACCTGCTCGACAGAATCGTCTAACCTTATCCCAACATCAAGGTTCTCTTTCAACCAGCACTGGTTTCCTATTTGAACTGTATGGTATGTCTGGCCCTCATATTCCACAACCTGGATACCCGGACATGCTTTTCCGGTGACACCAGCCAGGATTATCCAGCCCGATTGATTCACTTTCACCC
>CAYGXH010000325.1:0-4106 GCA_964353675.1 uncultured Chlorobiaceae bacterium | reverse complement strand
AAGTTCAAAACTATTATGACATTCCTTAAAAACGATATTGACCGGATGCGTGAACGCATGATGGTTGCGGAAAAGCAATAACGAATCGATCCATCATGAAATCAGTATAAGACGACAGAGAAAAATACATATTATATCCAAATAAGAATCGGTGGATGAGAGGGATTAAGGAAATCACATAGCATGTTTACAAAAGCGATTGTCAGAGTACCGTGTAAAAACATGATTCATGGCATCACAGCGGCCAATTTAGGCAAACCTGATTACGCCAATGCCGTGGCTCAGCATGAACAGTATGTAGAGGTGCTAAACGTGTGCGGACTCGATGTAACAATCCTGCCGCCTGACGAGGAGTATCCAGACTCGACATTTGTTGAAGATACTGCTATATTGGCATCTGAATGTGCAATTATCACTAATCCTGGTGCTTCTTCCCGTAGAGGTGAAGTTATAAGTATCAAAAAAGTCCTTAGTGAATTTTATAATAATATCGAGCATGTGCATCCTCCGGGTACGGTTGATGGAGGTGATATCCTCGCGGTCGATGATCATTACTACATTGGTCTGTCTGATCGTACGAATCTAGAAGGGGCACGACAAGTTATTAAAATACTGGAAAATTTCGGAAAGACAGCTTCAACGGTAAAAGTGAAGAATATACTTCATCTCAAATCCGGGATAGCATATCTTGGAAACCGGCATTTGGTGATGAGCAGTGTGTTTCAATCCGATTCGATCTTCAAGGAATTTACCATCATCCAAGTTGACGAAAAGGAGAGCTACGCTGCAAATTGCGTGCGTATTAATAATAGTATCATATTACCTAAAGGATTCGCTAAAGCGAGAGCAATGATTGAAAATACCGGTTTTTCCACTCTGGAAGTGGATGTATCGGAATTCAGGAAACTTGATGGCGGAGTGAGCTGTCTCTCCTTGAGATTTTGAAATATTCCAGTTATATTAAGTGTGGTTCGATAATTCAAATTCACAATTGTATGTTATGGAGGGATCTATGCCATACAATCTTACAGTAGTACAAAAAAATAGGTATCTACACGCAACAGTCCGGGGTGACAATAGTCCCGCCGATATCCAGCAGTACCTTATGGATGTTCAGCATGCTTGTGAGACACACGACTGCCGGAAAGTGCTGATCGAAGAAAATCTTACTGGACCAACGATTGGTACATTTGATATCTTCGATGTCGTCACGAAACTGAGTCAGGATGCGGCGCGTGCGAAACTTAAGATTGCATATGTTGACGTGAATCAGAAACATGATTTGAATGCGATGCATTTCGCTGAAAGTGTAGCCCGCAATCGCAGTGTGAACGTGAAGATGTTTTCCAATATTCGTGAAGCCGAGGAATGGCTGCTAAAAGGTGTGCAGACTGACCGCCCCCTAAAGGGGTGATAGTTCCGCTCCACTTCTTCTTATCGTTATAGTAGATTACAGCCCTACTTGTTCAACCCAAATCGTAATGTCATCTCCCAAACGACTGAAGTCATTTAGTCGAGCAGGCGCAGAGTGCGCAAAGGACTCAGAAAGATTTATGTGTTTCTCTGCGTTTCTCCGCGAACTCTGCGTCTTTGCGATTCATCTTTATGAGCAGAGGGGGGCTCATATCACTCTACAAATTTTGCATATAGTATGGTTTGCATCAGAAATTATTTATACTTATAATAAAAAACATTTTTTTAATGTACTGTATTCTCTTGCAATCTCTATCTTTTACTATAATTACATTGTATATAATTCTGAGGAATTGTTGAATGGGCAATCCGCTTTTTGCAAAGAAACCGTTGAGTCTTCTTCTCGAGGAGATGAAGGGAGAAAATCGCCTCCGGCGCGTTCTCGGTCCGGTGACACTCACAAGTTTAGGTGTGGGGGCTATCATCGGTACCGGTATTTTCGTTTTGACCGGTGTTGCGGCACATGATAAAGCCGGACCGGGTCTAATTCTATCGTTTGTCCTGGCAGGTATTGCATGTATCTTTGCCGCACTCTGCTATGCAGAGTTCGCATCGATGGCGCCGGTAGCCGGCTCCGCATACACATATGCGTATGCCACACTCGGAGAACTTTTTGCGTGGATTATCGGATGGGATTTGGTTCTGGAGTATGCAGTCGGATCCTCGACGGTCGCCCACGGTTGGTCTGCCCACTTTCAGGATTTACTGAAGAGTTTCGGTGTGATTATTCCAAGGCAATTTTCGCAAGCGCCATTCGACTTCGACCCCGAAGCGGGTAAGTTTTTTACAACGGGGGCTTTCCTTGATGTCCCTGCTATTATCATTACGGCCATTGTCACGGTGATTCTTGTCAAAGGGATACGGGAAAGCGCCCGCTTTAATGCTACAATGGTTATCATAAAACTGGTGATTGTTCTCTTTGTCATTGCGGTTGGAGCATTTTACATTAATCCGGATAACTGGAAACCATTCGCACCCTTTGGTTATACCGGCATCAGCTTTTTCGGGCATACGCTGTTCGGACAAACCGGACATGGTGGTGCACCTTTAGGTGTTCTAGCTGGAGCAGCTATAATCTTTTTTGCTTATATCGGTTTCGATTCTGTCTCAACTCACGCCGAAGAAGCCAAACGCCCTAAGCGCGATGTTCCCATCGGTATCATCGCATCATTAATCATATGCACTGTTCTATACATCGCTGTATCCGCGGTCCTCACCGGGATGGTTCCATACGATCAGATCGACATAAATGCACCGGTTGCCGTGGCATTCGCCCAGCACGGTCTTGCCTGGGCACAGCGCCTGATCGACGTCGGAGCTATAACCGGTATTACTTCAGTCCTACTCGTCATGATGCTTAGTCAGCCAAGAGTGCTACTCGCAATGGCGCGCGACGGTTTGGTACCTGAAAGCGTATTCGGAGCAGTTCACCCCAAGTATCGAACGCCCTGGAAGTCGACGATCCTCACCGGTCTCTTCGTAGCGACATTATCTGCATTTCTTCCATTACGAATACTTGCAGAACTTACAAACATAGGTACGCTATTGGCATTCGTTATTGTCTGTGCCGCGGTGCTCATCATGCGGAGAACAAATCCTGATGCCGAACGGCCGTTCAGAGCGCCATTTGTTCCTTTCGTTCCCATCATGGGGATTATAACCTGTTTAATCCTTATGTTCTCGTTACCCGTTGAAAACTGGTGGCGACTTTTTGTCTGGTTGTTGTTGGGATTCATTATTTATTTTTTCTATGGTCGAAGACACAGCGTCATGGCGCGGATGCGTGCCAGTGGAGCTGCTGGAAAGTAATTCTCTGCGGATATTCGATAGGTTACTTAAGTCATAAATCTGGTGGAAATTCATTAGGATCAGGGAGGAATGTGATCCGGAAATAACTGATCTATCAGGGGGGGTCTCGTCGGTGAGGCCATCGTAAAACTTGCCTGGAAATCGTATAAAAGGATTGATTTTGTGATATTTATGTGAAATTTGACAATCCTATAAAATCTACCTACCTTTATGCATCATATTAGCTGGATAATGATGGTAGGGGAAATCATATCTCATTATATATAATCTTCGAAAAACTTGATAAAAGAGGTGTACCCGCTATCTTTTTGGTGGCGAATGTCAAGCCACAGGCGTGGACGTAAATCCCGGCCTGCTTAGTGGCGGGGGATGAATTAAACGAAGAGGAATAAAAATGATCGGTCATACCATATTACATTACCCTCACTCCTGCTAGACCGATGGCGGGCTGGTTCGGGCGGGCTATAATTGAGCTGACTAAAAAGTAATTATTACGGTCATTGCGAATCCGCTTTAGCGGATGAAGCAATCTGACTCTTTAATATTTACTAATTTTATCGGATTGCTTCGTCTCCCGCTCTTCGAGCGGGATCCTCGCAAAGACTTTTTGCTTACTTAGTAGACAATTCCATGTTCCGCTTCGCTTTACAATTGGAACATGGAGAGGGTAGTGAAGGAAACGAATGATGATTAGGCAGATGATTTCACATTATAGGATACTTGAGAAATTAGGTGAAGGGGATCCGCCATCCTTTTGGCGGAGGTGTAAACTATGATAGGCCAGACAATTTCGCACTATCGCATTATCGAGAAGCTGGGGGAGG
>CAYGXH010000324.1:0-4107 GCA_964353675.1 uncultured Chlorobiaceae bacterium | reverse complement strand
CATCTCTTCGGTCTTCTTGCCGATACCCGGAATGACACCTATCGGCAGTTGAGCCATATAGGCTTCCTCCATGCCATGCGGGACAAAAGTAACACCCGCAGGTTTTACCCGGTTAGCTGCAATCTTGGCGATTAATTTATTGGATCCAAGGGCAATAGTACAGGGAAGATTAAACTCCATGAGTATTAATCCCTGGAGTTTTTTCATATAACCGGGAAGATTATTATCGTAAAGTTTCTCGCATCCCGTAAAATCGAGATACATCTCATCGATGGATGCAAGTTCGACGATCGGTGCAATTTCCAGCATACGATTGTACAAACGATCAGAGTATTCCGAATAAACGTGATGATGACCGGCGACGACGATAAGATGCGGGCAGAGTCTAATTGCTCGTGCCGTTGGCATTGCGGAGTGTATCCCGAACCGGCGTGCCTCATAGGAAGCCGATGCGATGACGCCCCTTTTCTGAGCGCTTCCAGCGACCACAACCGGTTTACCGACAAGCGAAGGATCTTTGATCCGTTCGACAGAAACGAAAAAGCAGTCAAGATCAATATGTGCGATGAAGGGAAGTAGCATAGAGCTAAGAGCTGAGAGCAGAGAGTAGTAAGTAAAAAATAGAAACCTAAATTATTGTAATTCGTAATTAGTCATTTGCACCTACCACATATTTCTTCGATTCCTGCTCTATACTTAATGACCTAATGACCGGTTACTAATGATATTCATCGTCTGAACCGCTGATATGTATGATAAAATGATGTTTATGATAATTTCCCATATGCATCTATTTTATCACATCCATCATCATATTCATCCGCGGTCCATCCTGTCAATCCTTAAATCATTCAATCGTGTTCAAGACACTTAGCGATGGCACCTCATTTCTATCGTCTCCACGATCAACAATGACTATTGACAAATGATAATTTATTTACAAAGTACCAAGTACGAAGTACTAAGTACCATCATTTATTCATCTATCAAATAATATTCCACCGTCGTGACCACTCTTACTTTCTTCATATCAGGTGAATTCATGTCTCTATCCTGAATAGAGAATAGGCCTTGCGTCGCGTTCCGGATCTTTCCGATTCTACTGCCGGAATCCTTCGCAAATTTTTCTGCAGCGCTCCGTGCGTTTAGTGTAGCTTCCTCTATCATAGCCGGCTTGATAGTATTCAATGCGGTAAAGAGAAATTCTGTCCTGTTCTCCCAGTTCTCCGCGGCAAGAACAATGCCTTTCCCGACGAGAATCCCAGATTTTTCCATTGCCTGTTTAACCAGGGGGACTTTTTCCGACCGGAGAAGGACAATCGTACGTGCTGTATATCGGAATTTCGCTTCTGTTCTTGTTTCATAGTTTGTTGTTGCCTCGTTGTCACGAATTTTTGGAGCCGCATGCGAAATTTCCGTTTTGGCAAATCCCGACTCACTAAGGAAATCTGAAACAAGACCCCGCTTTACATCGACCTTCTGCTGCAAATCGGCGAGATCATTCCCGGTAACATCAAACGAGATTGGCCAGATCGCTAGATCAGCGCTGACATCACGCTCTGCAAGACCCCGCACACTCACGAAACGATCAGATGTGCGTATCCTGCTTATGCCGTTCCCGACTGCATAACCGGCAATGACGATTCCTGCAGTGATAAGTAATCCAAAAATCGCGACACTGTAAAATGAATGACGTTCCATAGGATACCCTTTCTTAAAAGTACAGTCCTGCTTGCCTGATGAAGAATAAATTACTGTCTGGAGTTACCTTACAACAGTAAATGGAACTGATATTTTCAAGGATACATCAATACCCGGATTGAGGGCATATTGTTTGTAAAGACTCAAATGGTCACGATACGCCCTGTCGAACAGATTCCGAATCACACAATCGAAAAATACCGTATGACCGAATACGGACATGTCACCACCGGCTGTCACGTCAACGAGTGTATACTCCGCAGTCGGCTCTTCATTGACATCCACCCGGTTTTGATTGAAGAAAAATCGCAGGTTCATATTCAGGTGCGGATTTGCAACAAGGAATGACGAGGAAGATGCATACTCTATTCCTGCTTCCATCCTATGCGGCGGCATAAGCGGGAGCCATGTCCGCGAATTTGTATTCTTTCCCCAGAGAAGATCAATCCCTCCGAGGATGAATATATCCTGTAGTATCTGGTACCGCAGGTCTATTTCGCTTCCCCAGAGAACAGCATTTGACTGACTGTGCCGGTATTTTTCGACCGAAGTAACTGAATCAAGTTCGCCGGTCGGTGCGAGGTAAATGTACCTGGTGATTCGATTGTAAAATAAAGAGAAAACACTGCTGAATTTTGAGAGAAATATCCGTGATTCAACTTCCACAGAATATGATTCTTCGGGCTGTAAATCACGATTTCCGATTTTATACCTGAGACTCCCTTCTTCAATACCATCGACAAAAAGCTCTTCCGCAATCGGTGCGCGCCACCCTTTCCCGGTATTCAACGTCAGTATCACCGCACGGGAGATGTGCCAAAGTCCGCCCACAGAAGCGGTGAAAGCATTAAATGTCTTCTCCAAATTCGGAATATTCAGTTCCTCGTTTAACTCCGTCTTCAGTAATCGTACATCGTATCTCAATCCCGCAGAAAAATTAAAATTCTTCTGTTGAAATTCCTCAAAGATAAATCCGGCGGCAGTATATTGCCGAAATCCGGGAATGAGAGGTTCCTCTCCCAGAGTCCGGTTCCTCTGTATCTGTACATTTGCTCCGATCGTTCCAAAGGAACCTACGATGCCGCTGTGGTGCGCCTTCGCATCCATCGATATTGTGCCCAAACGCAGATTGATCCTCGGGATTCCTGCTTCACTTTTCTCATACTCTGCGACATCGTTCACCTGATACCCACCCGATATATCCCACCGGAGCGGTGTTCGGGTATTCTGAAATGAAAAATGAAACCTCGAGTGTTTCGTTGTCTGATAGGGTTCTTCATCGTGTTCATTCGGCTCAGTCAGGATTTCACGCTCTTGGTCAAAGTGAGAAAATCCGATTCTGAGATTTCCGATACTATTGCGGAACATAATACTGCCCTGACCATTTATTTCCTTTGCACCGGTATTCGGCAGGACAGACACGGGTGTTCTTACGTTGCTTGCTCTCCGCAAACTCAGCTGTGCCTCGTAACTTATCGGTGCCAGTAAGCCGTTCACCGACAATATTCCCGCTACCTGCCGGTTACTGCTGAATCCGTTCAGCGTAATTTCCCCCCTCATAGCAGTTGAATCAACATGGTTCCCGACAGCGGAATTTTGAACGATATTGATGACACCACCCAGCGCATCGGAACCATACAAGACACTTCCAGGTCCACGAACCACTTCTATACGGAAGTTTCCCATAGCATCGATCGCTGGGGAATCGTCGTCATCCCACTGCTGTGTTTCGTGACGCACTCCATCTTCTAGAAGAACGACACGCTGAAAGCCTAAACCGCGAATGACCGGTTTTAAACTCATCACACCGCTCGATACGGCAGCAACACCCCGTACATGTTCAATCGCAGCTATCACACTCTGTCCTCGTAAGCGTTCCAATTCTCTCCCTTCAAGAATCGAAACAGAGTTGGATGTTTCATCCAACAGCGATGGTCGAGGTTTTGCGGTAATTGTCATCGATGGAAGAGATATCGGATCAACGGCCATAACAATATTGAGAACAACCGGATCCGTCTCAACCGTGACATCACGCGAGACACTTCTGTAACCCAACCGCTCAAATTCGAGAGTGTATCGTCCCTCTTTTGCAACTTCTAACACATAGTTACCGCTGTTGTCGGTAAGTGCGACTGATCCTTCCGAAGGAATAGTAATCCGAACCTGCCCAAGACCACTGCTGTCCTCGTCCATAACCATGCCTCTTATTTCTCGAGGATATGCGCGACCTCCCGGAAGGAATAAAACGAGTGCGAAAAAAATATTAATGCAATTGACGATGGCACGGGGAATCATTGCACCGCTTTCACGATGATGCAAATACTAGCAATCCTCTTATCGCAAGAGACAGCAGTGTCATTACTGTTATCGAACCTCAAAGCAGCTTACCGTGGGAAGTTTGCCTGG
>CAYGXH010000323.1:0-4110 GCA_964353675.1 uncultured Chlorobiaceae bacterium | reverse complement strand
CAAATAACATCGCGTATAAAACTGTACAACCTACGTGGCAGGAATAGATACGGAAATATTCTTGAATTTTTCTTATAAAAATTGTACCTTTAAGCAGAAAATTGTTTTTGCCTTTACCCCCGTGTTAACTTCAAGAAAGAGAGTGATCTCCGATGAAAATTGAAATGACAAAGTCTCCAAAACCGAAACCGGATGAAAAGAATCTTGGCTTTGGCAAATATTTTACAGACCACATGTTTCTCATGGACTACGATGAAGGCAAGGGCTGGTTCGATCCGCGCATTGTTCCCTATCAACCGCTCCAAATTGATCCTGCAACATCCGTCCTTCATTACGGTCAAGCGATTTTTGAAGGAATGAAAGCGTATCCCACGGCTGACGGCCAGGTACTACTTTTCAGACCGCGGAAGAATATGGAACGGATCAATAAAAGCAATGACCGGATGAGTATTCCACCCATTGATGTGGATTTTGGTGTGGAAGCGGTAAAGGCTCTGGTGAAGTTAGATAAACCATGGATCCCAAAAGCGCCAAATACATCTCTCTATATCCGCCCGTTTATCATCGGCATGGATCCGTTCCTTGGAGTGAGAGCGTCGAGAACGTACATGTTCATAATCATATTGTCACCCGTTGGGCCTTATTACCCCCAGGGCGTTAATCCCGTGAACATCATGGTTGAACCGGAATATGTGCGCGCTGTACGGGGCGGAACCGGTCAAGCCAAAGCTGCCGGTAACTACGCTTGCGGTATGAAAGCTCAGGTAATCGCCGCGCTGAAAGGATACGTACAGGTTCTATGGCTCGACGGTATAGAGCGGAAGTACATCGAAGAAGTAGGCGCCATGAACGTCTTCTTCAAGATCGGGGATGAGATTGTCACACCAGCATTGGACGGGAGCATTCTCCCCGGAATCACTCGTGAATCGGTCATATTCCTTCTAAAACAATGGGGAATAAAAATCACGGAAAGAAAAATTTCCATCCAGGAACTCCATGAAGCTCATTCGAAAGGTATGCTCGAAGAGGCATTCGGGACCGGCACCGCCGCCGTGATATCACCGATCGGCGAGTTGAGCTGGAAGAACAATCAGATGATTATCAACAACAACAAGACAGGTTCGCTTTCCCAGAAACTCTACGATACACTCACCGGGATTCAGTTCGGCCGAATCAAAGATGAATTCGGCTGGACGGTGGAAGTAACATAGATGAAACTTCTATTACTTTAACAATACGACACGCCATCATTTGTCAATAAACGTATCTCCTTAATATATCCAAAGGAACATATGGAAGGAACTACTTCACTGAAGATTCAGGACACTACTGCAAATCCGGCGCCCCTCGGTCTGTTAGGATTCGGCATGACAACTATTCTCCTTAATATCGTCAATGCAGGGATAATCCCATTAACAAGTATGATTATGGGAATGGGCATTTTCGTGGGCGGATTGGCTCAGGTAATCGCCGGCGTAATGGAATGGAAAAAAAATAACACATTCGGCACAACCGCTTTTACAGCTTATGGTCTGTTCTGGATGGCGCTCGTTACGACATGGATTCTGCCGAAAGCTGATTTAGCCGCATCAGCCGATCCGATATCAATGGGATTTTTCCTTCTTGCGTGGGGCATCTTCACTACATTGATGTACATCGGTTCGCTTAGATTCACCACAGCGCTTCAAACAGTATTCGGATCGCTGGCTGTTCTCTTCTTTCTCCTTGCCATCGCAGATTTTTCGGGGAATATTACCCTGAAAACAATAGCCGGATACGAAGGAATCTTCTGTGGATTAAGTGCGGTATATCTAAGCCTCGCCCAGGTTCTGAATGAAGTCTACGGCAGGACCATCTTACCGGTAGGAGCTAAATAGAAAAAGTTAACCGAAGAATAGGCTCGATCATTCCCATTCGATGGTCGACGGCGGTTTCGAACTGATGTCGTACACAACGCGGTTCACGCCGCGGATCTCGTTGACGATCCGGCTGGAAATCCGCGAAAGTATATCGACCGGAATCTGAGCCCAGTCGGCGGTCATGCCATCAAGACTCGTCACTGCTCGCAGGGCGATAACATTTTCGTACGTGCGTTGATCTCCCATCACTCCGACGGTCTGAACCGGCAACAGAACTGCAAATGCCTGCCAGATTGCCGAATATAATCCTCCTTTACGAATTTCGTCGATAAATATATCATCTGCTTCACGGAGGACCGAAAGTTTATCATCCGTAACATCGCCCAGAATTCTGACCGCAAGCCCAGGACCGGGAAATGGATGTCGTGCAATGAACTCTTCCGGTAATCCTAGGAGCCGGCCGACTGCACGTACCTCATCCTTGAATAATTCCCTGAATGGTTCGATAAGCCGGAGATTCATGACTTCAGGCAGACCACCGACATTATGGTGCGTTTTGATTGTATGGGAAGGTCCCTTAAATGAAGTTGATTCTATGACATCGGGATAGAGCGTTCCCTGAGCGAGGAATCCGACGTTTCCGATTTTTTTTGCTTCACTTTCAAAAACTTCGATGAACGTCTGGCCGATTATCTTTCGTTTTTTTTCGGGTTCACTAACACCCTTAAGTCTGGATAGAAAAATCTCCGATGCGTCGACATAGTCAAGGTTGAAATGGTATGTGTCCCGATAGAGCTTCACCACCTTCTGACTTTCGTTTTTTCTCATCAATCCGTTGTTGATGTGAATGCAGTACAGCTGATCTTTCACAGACCGATGGAGAAGTACAGCTAACACCGATGAATCAACACCGCCGCTCAGGGCACAGAGTACGTTCTGGTTGCCGACGATTGAACGGATTTCTTCAATTTTCTTTTCGATGAACGATCCCGAATTCCATCCGCCGCGGCAGCCGCAGATCTTCTGGGTGAAATTTCGTAGAATCTCATTCCCGCGTGGGGTATGTACTACTTCGGGATGGAACTGTACACCGAATATTTTCCTCTTTGGATCGCGTATCGCGCAGATGGGCGAGTTGTCTGAATGTGCGACCGTCTCAAAACCATTCGGGAGTTTCGTCAGCGCATCTCCATGACTCATCCATACCTGCGCTTTTTTATCAAAGCCGGAAAACAGGTCATTATTTTTGTCGATCACTATATCTGCCGGACCATATTCCCTCTTCGCCTGAGTATCCACCTGTCCGCCGAGCTGATATGCAATAATCTGAAGACCGTAGCAAATACCCAAAAGAGGGATGCCGAGCGTAAAGAGCGATGGTGTCGAATGCGGGGAATCCTTCTCGTAGACACTTGATGGGCCACCGGATAGGATTATTCCTTTCGGATTGAGTTCTTTGATACGTTCTATGGAGATATTGAAAGGATGAAGCTCGGAGTAAACACCAAGCTCACGGATTCTACGAGCGATCAGTTGAGAATACTGAGAACCAAAATCGAGGACTAGAATCACCTCAGATGAAATTGCCATAAGCTGTTCCGTTTTTCGTAGGATATGCAGTAACCTTCGAAAATACAAAAAGTTCTACGAGTATCCAAAAGCTATTGGATAAGAAGCATCTTTTTGACCATCCGGTAGGGTTGTTACGCTTGTTAGGCGCCGTATCATCCATCGGTCATTGACTTAGTCTGTTGGTTTGTCAACGCGCTCCTTTGGATTGTTATCACGCTTGAATGAGAAAAACGAATGTAAAATCAATCCAAAAGCTATAGGATAAACTTCATAATAACCTCTCCACTCATCTAGGAATCCAAAGAATAGCGCAAAGATTACAAGAAGTGGAAATGTGCAAAGAAAGGAAACCCTGTAGATGTACGGCTTATCGTTCCAATGGAAGAGAGAGAGCGTCAGTAGAATCAGACCAATGGGAGCAGTGGTGGACATCAATCTACTATTAGTGAGCAATTGAATATTATGGTCAAGGAGATGATACTCCACGATGGTACCTAAATTGTAGTGAAACACATATGTAAGTAGTGACTTGATGAACACGTACCAACAAATGAGTGCCAGAAGCACACTAAAATATTTCCAAGGGGTGTATCGCCCATAAAATGTCACGGCATAGATTGGGATCAGAAGAATAGCTGTCTCTTTGTTAACACAACAGACTGCAAAGGTGATTACGAAC
>CAYGXH010000322.1:0-4141 GCA_964353675.1 uncultured Chlorobiaceae bacterium | reverse complement strand
CGAATCAGACATGAAACAATTAGCAAAGGAGTGTAATATCGCCGATAATGTGATCTTCATGGGTGTCCAGGAAGATCTGAGATCCATGTACTGGCTTGCTGATATTTTCACATTAGGTTCGACGAGTGAAACATTTTCAATTGCGGCGATGGAAGCTTTATCCACCGGATTACCCGCTGTTCTAACGGATGTCGGAGGAGCGAACGAGATGATTACTGAAGGCGTAAATGGCTGCCTCGCTCAGCCGGGTTCGCCCGATTCGCTTGCCCTTGCCTGGTTGAGATGTATTGAATTTCTCCCCGCATTGGCGCATCAAAATATCAGGGAAAATGTGGTTTCTCGGTTTGATATAAGGAAATGCGTCCGGGAATATGAAGATTATATTCTGGAATCAAAATAATTAAATAAGAAATATTATCTGTAAATGAATATACTTGTGACAGGCGGCGCCGGATTTATAGGTTCTACGGTTGTTGACCGGTTCCTTTCCGAGGGTCACCGAATCGTGACGATAGATAACTTCGATAATACTTACGATCCGAAGGTGAAAGAAAAAAATATCCGTTCGGCACAAAAGAGTGAGAAATATTTCCTCATTCGTGGGGATATCCGGAACGAAGCTGATCTTCAGAAATGTTTTACTCATTGGCCAATTGACATCGTGATTCATCTGGCAGCGAAAGCAGGTGTTCGACCGTCTCTGCTCTATCCGGATCTTTACTATGATGTGAATGTTATGGGAACACTACGCTTACTTGAAGCGATGCGAAAATATGATGTAAGGAATTTGATATTTGGTTCATCTTCTTCGGTATATGGCAATAATAACAAGGTACCGTTTGCGGAGAACGATCCCGTCGATGAGCAGATTTCACCTTATGCTGCGAGCAAGAAAGCGGGTGAGCTTATATCGTATACATATCACGTGCTTTATGGTTTCAACGTGTACTGTCTCAGGTTCTTCACCGTTTATGGTCCG
The DNA here is from genome assembly GCA_964353675.1 of uncultured Chlorobiaceae bacterium. Classification (GTDB taxonomy): domain Bacteria; phylum Bacteroidota; class Ignavibacteria; order UBA10030; family SZUA-254; genus CAYGXH01. The sequence goes on along the minus strand of CAYGXH010000322.1, from coordinate 3,162 downwards.
CGCCAACGTCCCGAAATGGCTATTCATCATTTTGTAAAAAATATTATCGATCAAGAGTCGATCGTGTTATATGGTGACGGTAATAGCGTAAGAGATTACACATTTATCGATGACATCGTCGATGGAATCATAAAATGTGTTGGACGTTTAAACGGTTATGAGATTATCAATTTAGGAGAATCTCAAACTGTATCGCTTCGCGACCTTGTTTCTAATATTGAAAATATTGTCGGAAAGAAAGCTGTTATAAATTTCAAACCAATGCAGCCCGGCGATGTCCGGAGAACTTACGCGGATATATCAAAAGCGCAGAACATGCTGGATTATTCGCCTTGTCATTCAATAAATTACGGGCTTACAAAGTTCATCAATTGGTACAAAAATGAGAAATCCGAAAGTTGATGAGAGGAAAATATGATAAAAGTACTTGTGACCGGCGCCGGCGGCTTCATCGGCAGTCACCTTGTAGAAGAGCTTGTTAAGAGCGGAAACTCTGTACGTGCATTCGTCAGATACAACAGCCGTAACGATTGGGGGAATCTTGAGTTGCTCGATAAAAGTATCATGGCTAATGTCGAAGTAATGACCGGAGATATCGCCGATCCGTTTTACGTCGATAAAGCTGTCAAGGACGTTACAACCGTCTTTCACTTAGCCGCATTGATAGCAATTCCATATTCATATAATGCTCCGGAGAATTTCGTGCGCGTCAACGTCAATGGGACGTTAAATGTTTTACAGGCTTGCCTGCGCCATAATGTCCAAAGGCTGGTGCATACGTCGACTTCTGAAACCTATGGCACTGCGATTTACGTGCCGATCGACGAGAAGCATCCGCTTCAGGCGCAATCTCCATATTCGGCGACGAAAATCTCTGCCGATAAGCTCGTCGAAAGTTTTTATCTTTCTTTCGGACTTCCGGTCTCTACCGTAAGACCGTTTAATACTTTCGGACCCAGACAATCGGCGCGGGCGATAATCCCAACGATCATCAGTCAGGTATTAAGTGATTCTCCGGTTGTCCGAATCGGCTCTGAACAACCGGTGCGCGATTTCACTTATGTGAAGGATACTGTTGCGGGATTTATACGCGCATCGACGGTGGGCGAATCTCTCGGTAAAGTTATCAATATTGGTACCGGATCAGGGATATCAATAGGCGATCTAGTTCCCTTGATAATGCGAAGTATTAACGTACGGAAAGAAATCAAAGTTGAAGAAGAGAGGATCAGGCCTTCGCGCAGTGAAGTAATGAATTTAATATGTGATCATTCATTAGCGAAGAAGGTATTGGGATGGCAGCCGCAATATTCTCTTGAAAAGGGTCTGCAGGAAACTATCTCCTATATGAAAATGAATTTGAATCGTTACAAAACCGAATTATACAACATCTGAGGGTATCTATGCAGGCAGTACTCGTAGCTGGTGGAAAAGGTAAAAGACTCCAGCCGTATACATTAACCATCCCGAAACCGCTGATTCCGATCGGCGATGAACCGATCATGGAAGTGATCATCAGGCAATTATTGAAGAATGGATTTAAAAAGATACATGTGTGCATCGGATACATGGGGGAACTCATTCAGAGTTACTTCGGGGACGGTTCAAAATACAATGTCACGATAACATATTCGCATGAGACGAAACCTTTGGGGACGGTTGGTCCAATCGCTCTCGTCGATTCGCTGGACGAGCATTTTATCGTTATGAACGGTGATACCCTCTGCGACATAGATTACAGGGATTTTTTAAATCAGCACTCGCGGTCGGGATGCCGGCTTACTATAGCAACGTATGCAAAGAAAGTGAAAATCGAACTTGGTGTGATGGAATTCGATCCAAATAAAAAATTAAAGGCATATATAGAGAAACCAACATTGCAGTACAATGTGAGCACCGGTATTTATGCCATGAGCAGAGATATACTATCACTAATCCCAAAGAATGAATACTTTGATTTCCCGACGCTGGTGAAGCTCCTTTTAGAGAAGAAAATCGATGTGCAGACTATTGAGCATAAGGGTATCTGGCACGATTTAGGTAGTATCGAGAGTTTTGAGACTGCCATCGAGGATTATAATAAATTGGATCGATTTAGTGGATAAACACGGAAAATCAGGCGTCATAAAACCACGCAGGATACTTGTGATCGGTGCGAACGGATTCATCGGCAGGCATCTCTGCGGATTTCTCAAAACGCAGGATTACCCGGTCATAGAAGCTGATAAATCTGGCAACGGCATGGTCTCAGTCGATGCATTGCAGTCCGATCAGCTCACAAATCTGCTGAAAGAAACTGCTCCGGATGTGATATTCAATTTAATAGGTTATACAGACGAGAGCAATCCAGACACGGTTTACAGGCTGAATATCTTTCCGCTTATACATATCGTTAAATGCGTTACTTCTCTGAGTTTGAAAGCCAGAATAATAACGATGGGATCTGCCGCTGAGTATGGCAACATCCGAATGCCGCACACTCCGCTTGTTGAGGATGATGCGAAAGCGCCCGTATCTCACTATGGAGTGAGCAAGTTGGCACAGACAATGCTAGCGAAGGTATTCTCTAAATCAAATGAAACGGATATTATTGTAGCGCGCCCGTTTAACATTATCGGCTACGGTATGTCAATGTATTCGGTGCCTGCCTGTTTTGTTGCACAGTTTTATCGAAACACTGACAATAAAGGCAAAACTGAAATCCGGACCGGTGCTCTTGATCCGATACGCGATTTCCTGACAATACATGATGTTGTTGAAGGATTGCATTCTATCATGCTCAGAGGATCTTCCGGTGAAAGTTATAACATATGTTCAGGCGCAGGTATAGACATTCGGACCATTTTCGCTAAAATTGTAAATATCTTTCCGGGGAAAGAATATCTCATCCTCGAAAATAAAGGTATGAACACCGCAAACAGTATTCCCTGGAGCATAGGTGATAATTCAAAATTAAAGATGCTGGGGTGGAAGCAGAGAGAGTCGATAGATGAAGGATTAAACGAGCTTGTGCGACTAATGAATCAAGATATTAATAAAATCGGCATTAAGAACCGATGATTTCCGATGGAGTTTAACGGTGCGGATATTGTTGGTTAATACATATCACCACATACGCGGTGGGGACTCGTCGTACACATTTAATCTTGCGGAGGTGCTCCG
>CAYGXH010000321.1:0-4142 GCA_964353675.1 uncultured Chlorobiaceae bacterium | reverse complement strand
AAGTCTACGAGGAGGTTAACCAAGACCTCGCCGAAAAATATCCCGAACAAACCGTAGCAATCAATGACATCATCCACGACTTGGAGCGCGCGGCAATGCGTTCGATGATTCTCGAAGAGGGAAAGCGCCTCGACGGTCGTGGTTGGACGGAAATTCGCCCGATCAGCTGCGATGTGGGGCTTTTGCCGAGGACACACGGTTCAGCGTTGTTCACTCGGGGTGAGACGCAAAGCTTGACCACGGTGACGCTCGGGACAAAGCTTGATGAGCAAATCCTCGAAGGATTGTTCCCCGACACGAGCAAGCGCTTCATGCTTCATTACAATTTCCCGCCGTTTAGTGTCGGCGAAGTCGGACGCATCGGGAACCCGGGACGTCGAGAAATCGGCCACGGCAATCTCGCCGAACGCTCGCTGAAAAAAATGGTTCCTTCAGAACAGGATTTTCCCTATACGATACGCATCGTGTCGGATATCCTTGAGTCGAACGGATCATCCTCAATGGCTACCGTGTGCGCAGCGACGCTCGCACTCATGGACGCAGGCGTTCCGATCAAAAAACCGGTCGCCGGCATCGCGATGGGATTGATCAAAGAAGGGAACGCAGTTGCAATCCTCAGCGACATCCTGGGAAAAGAAGATTATCTCGGCGATATGGATTTCAAGGTCTCGGGTACACGGGACGGAATCACCGGTTTCCAGATGGATATTAAAATTCAAGGAATATCGTTTGAAATTTTTGAAAAAGCTCTCCTTCAAGCACAAGCCGGACGTCTGCATATTCTTGACATCATGGATCAAACGCTCAGCACGCCGCGGGGTGAACTCTCACAGTATGCTCCAAGACTGACAACCATGAAAATACCGGTTGAACTCATCGGAACCGTTATCGGTCCCGGCGGTAAAGTCATTCGTCAGATTGTCAAAGATACGGGAGCGGAAATCAACATAGAGGACGACGGAACGATTGTTATCGCATCGGTAACCGCCGATGGAAGTGAAAAGGCATATGCAATCATCAGCAAATTGATCGAAGCGCCGGAAGTAGGAAAAACTTACAAGGGGAAGGTCACCCGGATAATGGAATTTGGCGCCTTTGTCGAGTTTCTACCCGGGAAGGAAGGACTGGTGCATATATCTCACCTCGATGTCAACCGTGTCAATAAAGTAACCGATGTTCTCAAAACGGGTGACGAAATCGATGTGAAGCTGATCAAAGTAGATGACGAAGGGAGATACAATTTAAGCAGGAAAGCGCTTATGCCAGGTTACGATCCGGAGAAAGAAGCGAAGCGGGAAGAAGAAAGAAAAGGAAGCTACCGACGGCCCGACAACCGGTCGAACAGGGGAGATGATCGGCGTCCGCACCCAAGGTGATAAATACTCAAATCGGAAATCCGGCGTCGGACATAGATTGCACATTTGATGGGATACGATGAAAAGTAAACAAAAGGTGTTGTTGGTTATTCTTGATGGCTATGGATTAGGCACAAAGTCGGAAGTTGACGCAACAAATCTGGCAAAAAAACCGTTCATCGATCACTTATATAAAACATATCCCTGGACCGCAATAAGCGCATCAGGTGAAGATGTTGGATTGCCCAACGGTCAGATGGGAAATTCTGAAGTGGGCCATATGAACATCGGCGCCGGACGCGTCGTTTATCAGGAAATCACGCGCATCGACCGGTCCATACGCACAGGCGAGTTCTTCCAGAAAAATGCATTACTCGACGCCATCGAAAATGTAAAACGCAGTAATTCTTCGCTGCATTATATCGGCCTCCTTTCCGACGGCGGTGTTCACAGCATGAACACACACCTCTACGCCCTGCTTGAACTTGCGAAACGGCAGGGAGTTCGTAACGTATTTGTCCATGCTTTGCTTGATGGGAGAGACACTCCGCCCGAATCGGGTGTCGGGTATCTGAAAGAATTAAATCAGCAGATTCAGGATATCGGGATAGGGGAGATCGCGACAGTCATGGGCCGTTATTACGGAATGGATCGTGATAACCGGTGGGACCGGACGGAGAAAGCCTACCGCGCCATAATACGGGGAGATGGTGTGATTGCACAGGATCCTGTTGAGGCGGTCAATAATTCCTATCTGCAAAATGTTACCGATGAATTCGTTGTACCGGTTGTGATTTATAGAAACGGGACGCCGGTCGCAGTTATACAGGACAGGGATTCGGTCATCTTTTACAATTTTCGCAGCGACCGGGCACGACAGCTTACACGTGCTCTCATTGATGAAAAATTTGATAAGTTTGAAAGAAAAATAATGCATGGTTACTTCGGTACTATGACGCAGTACCATGAAGATTTTACCTGTCCTGTCGCCTTCACGCCGCAATTCCTTACACACACATTAGGGGAGATAATATCCGATTTAGGTTTTTTTCAACTCCGCCTCGCCGAAACTGAAAAATACGCACATGTGACCTTTTTCTTTAACGGCGGAAGAGAAGAGCCATTTTCCGGCGAATCCCGTATTCTCGTCCCCTCGCCGCGCGGAGTTGCAACATATGATCAAAAACCAGAAATGAGCGCATACGAAGTGACTTCCCGGGGAATTGAAGGGCTAAAATCGGGAGCATATGACTTTATCGTAATAAATTATGCAAATTGCGATATGGTCGGTCATTCAGGCAAGATGGACGCAGCAGTTAGGGCGGTTGAAGTGGTTGATAACTGTTTGCACAAATTGATCCCCGTTGCGCAGCAGGAAAGTTATGTCGTTCTTGTGACCTCTGATCATGGCAATGTGGATAAAATGATCGACGATGATGGAAAACCTTTTACTGCCCACACAACCAACCTCGTACCGTTCATTATGGTAATGGATGGTTTCCGCCAATCCCTCCGTAAAGGAGGAAAACTTTCCGATATTGCTCCCACTATACTGAAAATTATGGATATTGCTCAGCCGGCCGAAATGGACGGAACATCGTTCATCAATTCAGTAATAACGTCTCTTTAATAGGAAATTGAAATCGATGTTCCGCTGCTGCTGCTTCCGAAGCGCGGATTAACGATGTTGTTATATATTGATCCGAAAGTATAGCTTAAACCGACCATAAAGAAGTAATCGTAATTTGTTTCAAGTTGACGGATCCTCAGTAGTGTTTCATCCCTGTCGGCACCCTGCTTTGGGAGCGAGAGTTGGTTGTGAATCCGTGAGTAATTCCCGTAGAGATCAAGTGACAAACCCTCAATCAGATAAAATGAAAGACTGCCGCTGAGTGTGAGGGAATATTTATTGGCATCATGAAAGTAGTGAGATCCCCCGACCGAAATCCCTGAGGATCCCCAGGGTTCTTTCATATTAAATGATATGGTTAATGACTGGTCGAAAAGATTCTCGCAGTTTTTATCGTAAATAGTCTCTTCAAGGTACTCTGCGTAATTGTAATTGATTTTGTAAAGAAAGCGCATCTGCCTGCGTGTCGATTCGGAGTAAGGGAATAGATTGTACTCAAGCGCAGGGCCTGCAGCCAAGTAATAATCCATGTTGCTGTACGTCGAATGGTAATATGAAGTTGACCCGCCCCATGACCAGTGGTCGGACAGGCTGAAAACAACAAGGGATTTAAAATTCCTGCTACGCTGAACACTTAGAATATTTTCTTCGTCAACCTTGTAATTATTATCGCTATAGTTGAAGCTTAGCGCCAGGTTTATTTTCATATCTTCAGTTATCCGGTTCGCGCTTGCAGACCAGGAGATCGACTTGTATTTATACAACTGTTCGCCACTTGCGTACATATAAGAACCGATACTGAAAACCCAGTAGTCCCACTTGTCGACGACCTTATCCGATTTCGCTGTTTCTTGAAAAGAAATTGTCAATTTATCTGCAAATGGTGTCTTTGATGCATACCGAATGAGGCCGAGTTTCAAGGTTCGCAACAGTTCCTTCCTGGTTGAATCATCCGTGTCAGTTTTTTTCATAATAAATGTGAGCGTATCATTGATTCCTTCGAATTCCTGCTTTCCCAGGAATGCAACCGTATATTCTGTGCCTCCTCCCCCTGTCTTTTGAGTTGTTACCAGTATATACACCTGCGCATCGTTGCGGTCTCTGACATAATTGACAAATGTGAGTTCCTTCCTGAGGTAATCAAAATCGCAGTCGCT
>CAYGXH010000320.1:0-4146 GCA_964353675.1 uncultured Chlorobiaceae bacterium | reverse complement strand
TCACTGCCGGCACTCTCTCCCGACGGAAAGTTGATTGTTTTCGGAGCTATGGATAAGACAGATAAATGGGATATGTATGTCGTACGCTCAACCGGTGGTGAGGTGAGAAGGCTGACCCAAGATTACTCGGATGAGAGAGCCTTTTGCGCGAACATATCACCTGATGGCGATCAGATAGTTTACAACCGGGGGCCTGCTACTGAAATATGTATCGTGGCAATGAACGGTGGGGCAAGCAAGAAAATGGGAGTTGGTGTCTCACCGAAGTGGTCTCCTGACGGAAAACGAATAGGATACATTCTTGAACCTGTTGGAGGTGGTAATATAATAAGTAAAAGCGGGAATGGTGAATTCTGGACCATAAATCCAGACGGATCTGATAATCGCCTGAAATTTATTGATTCGACTGTAAATAAGGATATTCGGCCAATACTATCCTTTGCCTGGTCTCCCGATGGGGGCTCAGTTGCGTGGGTACGAAAACTTAAAGAAGGACACTGTGAAATCGTAATCCACGATCTTGCAACACATACAGAGCACCCCGTTATATCTGATAAAACCACTAAGAATGAGATCTGTTGGGCTCCAAACAACCAGCTTATTTATTCATCCTCAGTCGGTAATGAAATGAATCTCTGTATGATTCCGACATCGGGGGGAACACCATTTCAAATAACCAAAGGAATGGGGAGCGTTGATTATCCTATGATTTCTAGTGATGGTAAAAATCTGTTACTTCTACAGACAAAAGTCATAGGGCATTTGTGGCTGGCAAGCCTGGACGGATCAGCGCAACGCGAAGAGGTTTTTTCGAGCGATCAGTATTTTGAGTATCCCGATATCTCTCCGGATGGAAAACACATCGCAGTGGGCATGTCAATCGCGGACGAGATTATGTCATTCACCGGCACCCAAACTAGTCAAATATTTGTAATGAACCGGGATGGCACGAACCTGAGACAGATAACATCAGGGGAGATCGTTTGTTATAAGCCGAAATGGTCTCCGAATGGAAAGTTAATGTCCTACTATGCCAGGGGCAAGTATGAACCGGATGATTCATTTAAAGTCTATGTCATCAATCCGCACAAGCTTGATGTGCCACGATTTGTATACTACGGTGTCGATCAAGTATGGAAGGATTCAATGACACTCGAGATGTTACATAATGGTAAAACGTGGCAGGGCTACCTTGATGGAAGACCGGTGAAACCTTTTTCCAGAGATTCCATTGTAGCTCGTTCCTTCTGCGATGGACAATATGTCTGGTTTAATAACACTCTTCGTGATCCGTACATAGTAAAAATATGTCGATCTGATGAATGGGATGGAATCGGCCCGCAGAAATCATACACGCTACCCATAGGGGGGGATGGAGCAACAAACTACGATGCATTGTATAAACGCATTGGTAATGAGATCTATCGCATCTCCTTTCATAATTGGAAAATTGTAAAATTGAATGTGAATGTTCAGGGTATAGATCTCACTAAGTTCCTTATACGCACTACCTCAGATGGAAAAGAGATGATTTATAAAACATCCGAAACTCTGGATAAGATAGGTATTATTGAGAATCTGTTTAAATAGAATCCCTCTGCCGGAGAATAATACGATCAGCATCAATCAGTCTATCATATTACATAAAATAATAGTAAACGGGATAAATGAATTTAATATCGTGTGGAATAAAGAGAACAGTACCGATCAAGAGTGTGTAGAATTAGAAAGTGAAATTTCCGATTATAAAAAAATATTGCCAGATGGTGAGGGTGTATTTGATAATCTGCAAAAGTCTGATTCATGTGTCCGAATACTATATGAATTTGATATCCATGAATTATCAATGGTCAATTTTATTGTGTATGATCTTCATGATGAATTAAAGCGTGTAATTTTTAAAGATGAATTATTAAATCCGGATTCATATGCAGTTGAACTATTTGATGGATGCTGGTGGTTACCCAGATACAACAATTGCTATTAATCTAAACTCAGTATTTTTCCATCATCTCCCCGCAGGGGTATCCAGACTACCCCTAAACCACGTTCGTCTAAAAATCCCCGGATGGAAGGCGGTTTTTTCACAAAGAATGTCATTCGAGAGGGTATTTAGACCACGGAATTAGTGTAATCTTTCCTTGAATCTGAAGAGGTTTACGAGGAAGTAAGGTCATAATCTCGAATTAAACCTTGTTTCAATTATTTTGTCGAATTAGGGCTAATCTGAGCAACCTTTTCCATTTACACGAAAGGAACATATTCATGCTAGCTAGATCAAAAATCAGCATATTGCAGATGATTATTGCTGTAAACATTGCTTTTCTTGTGTCCTGTGACTTTGGATGTTCATTTACCAATCTGACAAATATGTGGAAAGATCCGAGCTTCAATAATTCACCTATGACAAACATGCTTATTGTTGCAGCGAAAAAAGACCCTGTGAACCGTCGTATATGGGAAGACGAAATCGTAGCCCAACTGGTTGTCCATGGTGTTACACCCACACCTTCGTATCATTTATTTGCGGACACTATCCCGGATTCTGGTCAGGTGGATGCTGTTGTTCAAGAGAAGAAATATGATGGGATTTTTTTCATCAGGAGACTTCCGACCGAAATCTCTACCACTTATGTCCCAGGATATATAAAGAAAGAGGAGATTACAAGATATAATAAACGTACTAATACATATTCTACTTTCTATCGAGATGTACAAGAACCGGGTTATACAGACACCAGTAGGATAGTACGTCATGAGGTTAGCATCTTTACAACACAAGAAGGTGGCAGGTTAGTCTGGGCTGGTACGGGTGAGTTGATTAATCCTGGGTCCAGAGAGGAGGTGAGATCTGAAATCACGAAGATGATTATTCCAGAATTGGTGCGCCAAGGAATTATCCCGACAAAATAATTCATTCTCGATTAAGGACAACTTCTCTTTAAAGACATCTCGTGATAGGTGAAACATCTATTTCGGCAACATCGAGACTACGGTCAATGGAGTACTGGGTGAAGGTTAAACAGGATTGGAAGTTGATTTTATCATCACCTATAAAATAAGATTTTATCACATGGGCTCAGCATCCCCGTCGTTACCAATCCCTCCCGTTGGAACGACAGCTGGGCCCATTTTGATTCTTAAATATTTAGACTGGGATGTGGTGTTAGACGTTGCATTGATATTGTACCGGAGAATGGATTTTAAAGCGAGATGAATATACAAAACAATAGGAGAAAATATGAAACTTGCATCCATTTTAACAATGGTGTCTATCCTTTCACTTACTTTACACACCTACTCACCGGCTCGAACAAGACTATGGACATTCACAACATCTAAACAGGAAACATTATGGTATGAAGGTCAATCTGGTGTAGAAAGTGGTAACGTAGAATTACCCAATTGGATTTCAACGATTAGAGTCTCATCAGAATATGCCAAAGATTCATCAGGATCTGACGGGCCGAATATTTTCTTGGGAGTTTTATTCGGAACATTGATAGGAGGCACAATAGGCACTGTAATCGGGCTAACCACAAATAAACAATCAGGATTAGGAAAAATTGAACCCACGGTAACAGGTGGTATTCTTGGAGCAGTCGCGGGTGGCATAATCGGATATGCAATCACATCAGGTAGTGGAGATGATGAAGAATCTGGCGTATCTCAAGAACCGACAGAGGAAGGATCGACGGTAATAAGTGATTTCCCATATGATGAGTATGGTGACAATACCCGATTCGGATTCAATTAAATTATCTAAACTCCCGATTTTTCCATCATCTCCCCGCAGGGGTATCCCCAGGTTGGAAGGCAGTTTTTTCACAAAGAATGCCATTCTAGAGAGTATCTAGACCACGTAATACGTGTAATCTTTCCTTGAATTTAAGCAGGTTATTTAGTACAATCTTGTATGATGAGGAAGGGAGTATGGATAGGTTACGATACGATGGTGGAGTTACGGTTCCCTTCTATGATGATCTTGCTGAATATGAATACCATCCTTGATGACATAGGAAATAAAAATACAATCCTTCGTAACTCAGGACAAGTATTGCGTAATTACACGAGTTATGTGCAACGGCGGATATTGGAAAAGGTCATAGCAGAATAGTATATTAGAAGAGGAATAAAAAAGGAGAT
>CAYGXH010000319.1:0-4148 GCA_964353675.1 uncultured Chlorobiaceae bacterium | reverse complement strand
TTCAGGAGCGATATCAAAGACGGTGAATATGCCGAACGATGTAACACCGGAAGACATAACCAGAGCCTACATTGAGGCGTGGCGCTTAGGACTCAAAGCCATGGCCATCTACCGGGACGGGTGCAAGCGAACCCAACCGCTGAACACAAGCCTTGATCAGGTCGCCAATCCGGTAAAGAAAAAGCCGGTCCGCCGACGCCTCCCCGATGAGCGCCAGGCAATCACTCATAAATTTTCCATCGGCGGGCATGAAGGTTACATCACCGTTGGCTTGTACGAAGATGGTCAACCGGGTGAAATCTTCATAACAATGTCAAAAGAGGGTTCGACCATCTCGGGCCTTATGGATGCATTTGCAACGTCTGTTTCCATGGCATTCCAATATGGTGTTCCGCTGAGAGTTTTGACGGAAAAATTTTCACACATGCGGTTTGAACCGAGCGGCTTTACGAATAACAAAGAAATTCCGATGGCGAAATCGATACTCGATTATATATTCCGCTGGCTCGGGAAAAAATTTCTCCTCCCGGATAATCAGCCGCGGATAATCCAGGCAGATCAAGCCGAAACTACGGAGCCCCCCGGCGAACCGAAGATTCTTACCGCCCCGGTACGAGAGCGGGCAGAGGAAGAAATATTTCAGGCGCAGGCAGATGCACCGCCGTGCCACCAATGCGGAAGTATCATGGTACGGAACGGTTCGTGCTACAAGTGTCCTAACTGCGGCGAAACATCGGGATGTTCCTGATAAAACAATCCATAAAATAAAATCCAGGGATTGTCCGAAAAATAGCGACACTGAGCGAAGTCGAAGTGTCATGGTACGGAACGGTTCGTGCTACAAGTGCCCTAACTGCGGCGAAACATCGGGATGTTCCTGACAAAAAGATCCGGAGAATAATATTCGGCACACTTCCGGGAGGGAGTGTGCCTTTTTTGTTGATATCTCCCTCCTTCTTTCATATATTCAAATATTAAGAAAAAACCATCATGACCCATACCGGAAAGCTATGATAATTAATCTCATTTATCGAAAAATAATGCTTTTACTTATTCTCCTGACGGCAACGCTCACGGCAGGTTCGAATCTTCCTCAGGTTCCGGCCGCTTCCATAATTACCGGTAAAGACCACCGCAGTCTGAAAACTTACTTTGGAAACTATAACTACCTCCCCAGTCCGTTAAGCGACTCGATCGGAATGCTTCTCCTTAAGCACCTTCCTAAACAGTATAAGGACGGATGCAAGAAGATGATTTCCGGCTGGGGCAAAGAAGCAAAAGGCACATCGGCAACCGCCGTAAAACCGATCCACCTTGTGAAACACACCGAAAATATCCAGCATATACTTCTTGTCTATACGTGCTATTCGTCGGCGGCGGGATACGAGGATCGTTATTACGACGAGAGATTTGCAGTCTTACGGATCGACAGCTCCCGCTCATCCATCACGATGATTCCGCACAGTAAAGAATGCGACAACTGCAGTGAATTGTCGCACATAGGTTTACTGGAAGACACTCTGAAAATCGACAACACCGATGCCGTCAGCATCATCATCGGAACATCAAACGATAATCCCTGCTGTGGAGGATCCACCCGCATAGAGGAAGTCAGTATTAAATATTTCACCATCAATCAGCACGAAGTTAAGGAGAGCCTCTCATTTATTACCTCGCGCAAGGAAATATTCCATGATGATCAAAACGGTGATTCAACTGCTGTTCATACCAGGGATGTTGAAACGGTAAGAGATGCCGACAGAAACATCATCTCCGTCATACTGCATGGCGAAATTACGATAAACGGATCTGTATTAAAACGGGGAATGAACAAATATTCCTGGAATCGGAAGCGGAAGGCATTTGAGGAAGTATGGAACTGAAGTCATTCAATCACACGGGAAAGGTCAGGTAATGCGGAAATACGTCATACTTTCGATACTCCTCCTGAGTATAAATCAATGCGCACTTTCTAAGGCGGCATCAGATCCCGTTCTTGTGAGTACCGACTGGCTTGCTGAACACATACAGGATACATCGCTGGTGATCCTGCACGTAGCCGCCATCAGAGCCGACTATACTCGTGAACACATTCCCGATGCACGATTTCTGTGGAACGGGTGGATTGCAGAATCAAATCCCGACCTATCCAACGAAGTACCGGATGCGGAGAAGCTCGACACACTGCTCGAAGGATTAGGGATTTCCAACAATTCCCGGATAATCATTTACCATGATCTGCAGGATGCAGCGGCAGCCGCACGAGCATACATCACGTTGGATTACCTCGGAATGGGAAAGCGTACAAGTATCCTCAACGGCGGATTTGAGACATGGAAGCGTGAAGGGAAGCCCGTGACAAAGGAAATACCGTCGTTTGATCGGGGGAAATTCACACCGCGGATCAAAGAAGGAGTTTTTATAGATATTGACGGAGTTATCGCCGGATCACAATCGATGCATAGCAAATTAGTGGATGGACGACCGAAGCAAGTGTACAGCGGCGGAGGGACGGGAATTTTCCGTCCGGGTCATATTACAGGTGCGGTGAATATTCCCTCCTCTTCTGTCCTGGATTCATCCGGCAGGTATCTGCCCACTGATTCCCTGCAGACACTCTTTCAGCAAACCAATATTAATCAGGGGGACGAAATCACAACATACTGCTATTCGGGAAGATCCGCATGTCCTATATATATTGCAGCAAAAATACTCGGATTTCAGGTACATCTGTACGACGGTTCATTTGAGGAATGGTCACGGAGAACAGAATTACCGGTTGAAGGCGGTAAACCGGGGCACTGAAAAACCGCTAAATTTCAGTAATAGAAGGATTGTATTATGTCGGAATTGCTATCACCCGTAATCCCCGCGCAACGAATCAAATCATTAGATGTCCTGAGAGGTTTTGCGGTCCTGGGAATCCTGATCATGAACATTCAGAGTTTCGCCATGATCGGTGCAGCATACCTGAACCCCACGGCATATGGTGACCTCACCGGCGTGAACTGGTGGGTGTGGCTGTTTTCCCACATTTTTGCCGATCAGAAATTCATGACCATCTTCTCGATTCTTTTCGGAGCAGGGATCCTCCTATTCACTGAAAGGATCGAAGCGAGTCAGCGTTCCCCCCGATCATTGCATTACCGGAGAATCATGTGGCTACTTCTTATCGGGGCAATTCACGGATACTTATTCTGGCAGGGGGACATACTATTTTCCTACGCGCTATGCGCTCTGCTTGCTTACTTGTTCAGAAAGCTCAAACCTACCCGCCTTTTAGTAATCGGTCTGATTATCATTTCTGTGGCTTCCCTGTTGTATCTTTTTTTCGGATGGACAATTAAATACTGGCCCCGCGAGTCTTACGACATGAATATGCAGTGGTGGCAGCCCTCCACGGAAGCCATAGATAAAGAGCTGACGATGCTGCGAGGAGATTTCGCATCTCAATTTGGATACAGAATTCCAATGACTCTTATGTTTCAGACGATGATCTTCCTTATATGGAGCGGTTGGAGAATCGGTGGATTGATGCTGGTGGGTATGGCGCTCTATAAGTGGGGATTCCTTTCAGCTCAGCGCAGCGGAAAAATGTATTTCCTTGCGGCAATCATCGGCTATGGTATCGGGATTCCGGTTGTCATCCTCGGCGTTCAGCAAAATTTCGACGCCGGATGGATTATGGACTTCTCTATGTTCTTCGGCTGGCAGTACAATTATTGGGGAAGCCTGTTTGTTTCAACCGGTCATATCGCGATCATCATGCTGATCATGCAATCAAAGCTGCTCCAAAGGATGAAAAATTACCTCGCTGCGGTTGGCCGGACAGCATTTTCAAATTACCTTGCACAAACCTTTATCTGTACGGCAATTTTTTACGGCCATGGCTTTGGTTTGTTCGGCAGTGTGGACCGGATAACGCAGTTTTTAATCGTAATTGCCATCTGGCTGGTGTTAATCCCGATATCTGTAATGTGGTTAAGATATTTCAAGTTTGGACCGGCCGAGTGGCTCTGGCGTACTCTTACCTACTGGAAAATTCAGCCTATGCGATCAGAACCGACCGGTAACTGATACTCTGAGGTTCTACCGGAATAGTAATAAAAATTGATGTACAGGTTCAATGTCCTGCATTAAAGATAAAA